>NZ_DGWR01000002.1:0-46099 GCF_002395285.1 Mitsuokella sp. UBA4253
TGTGTTAAGCACGCCGCCAGCGTTCGTCCTGAACCAGGATCAAACTCTCCATAAAATTTAGGAAAGCCTTGATTGGCTCAAATAATCTTTTTTGGCCTGAACCTTGAAAAATCAAAGCTCAGTAAAGAAATTGCCGATTGCTTATGTTCATAATCAATCGATGTTTTAAAAACATCTGGCTTGAATCACAAATGATTCATGTTGCATTGTTTAGTTTTCAAAGAACAACTTTGTCTTTTCAGAATCGTTTGTTTTTCCATTCCTTAAGACATCTATTATTTTATCGCAGCCCGTTCAGTTTATCAAGAGATTTTTAAAATTTCTTTTTTGTCTGAACTCGAAACTCTTCGCTTTCAGATGCTTGCCAGTCAAGGCTTCTCATCTGTCCGCTCCCGTGTCTCTCGCAGCGACTTGTATTATATTACACGCTTCGCCCCTGCTTGTCAACACCTTTTTTGAAAAAATGATAAAAGAAGACGAGCAGCTGTGGGATGAACAGCTGCTCGTCTTCTTTGGGAAAGAATCATTTATCTTAGAGAGAAATGGAGGAAGTGGGATTCACTTCACGTCTTGTAGAGAAGCCCTTGGGGATATCGGCTTTCCCTATCGACAATTGCATTGTAACAGGGCAATCTGAAAAACATCTCAACTTATCTGAAAAATACCTGATTCCAGCAATTTTTTTCGACAGTCATTGCCTGAGCTGGATGCTGCTGATGATCTTGTCGGCAAGTTTTCCCTGATCGTCCTCGTGTTCTTTCGGATAGGCGAAGGCAACGAACCAGTACTCCTCAGGCAATGGCAGGAAGACGACCTTGATGACTTCGTTCTCGCCGCGCATCTTGCACTGAACGGTCGTGACACTCGCATCCTTGCCTGATATCGTGATGCTCTTGGTGTCGCGCGAACTCTCACGGGCCTTAGCATTCTGCTCAAAGGCAGTCAGATAGCCGTCGAGCGCTTTCTGCTCAAACGTTGCCTTGCTTGCCGCATCGTTCTTCAGCTTATCGGCATTCATGACGTACATCGTGAACTGCATCAGGTGGAAGTCCATGCCCTTGGCCTGCGTGATGCGGCTGTCTGTGATGGACTTGACATAGTCGTTCGACTTCGCTGTCTCTTCCTTCGGCTGCTGCTCGAGCGTGAACGGCAGGTCCATCTGCAAGCTCGTCACGCCGCCCTTGACTTCCTGCGATGTCAGCTTTGCCTGACCGCAGCCGAGCAGCAGTGCGGCCATGGCAACGACTAACAGGCTCACGGCAATGATTTTCTTCATGCTATTCCTCTTTTCTTCAATCGACTGATACAGATTGATGCTTTTGATGCCAAGGATATTATAGCATGATTACGGCAGTCCGAGACAGCCCCACCGACAAAAGTGCTGCCGAGTGCTAAAAAGTGCTAAATGCGCGTTACCTCATCAGGTAGTCCTCGAAGTTCTGTGCCTTGCGATAATCGTAGACGACACCGTATTGGAGCCAACTGTCGATCGAGGCGATGACGATGTTCATGATGGTATGGGCACTCAGGGCGAAGTTGCTGATCTCGCAGATCTTGATGGCCTCGCCCGTCCGGACGTGCTCGAACATGATGGTGATCTCATAGGCACTGCAGGTCAAAAGGTAGAGGTTGCCCGTGCTCTTCTCCTTCAAGGACATGTAGTGCGCGTCCTCTCCATCGCGCGGCACAAAACCGAACTGCTGGAAGCGCTCGATGAGCTGCGGCTCCGTCTCGCGGTGGAACTTTGCATTGACGGCATCACGTTTGGCTTCAAGCTCGGTGAATAATGGAAAACTGATCATAAAGCATCCTCCTCGCATATACACGGCGTGAACTGGATTGAGCTACTGCATCATGTGGAGATAATGAAAAAGACACGCAGGGAGCGTAGCCGCTTCGTTGCGTGTCTTTATATTTTGCATTATATCACAGGCGAGCGATATCATCAAGACAGTATACAGCATATTGCCTGGATCCTTCGTCATTGGTCCGCTTTATCGGATGCGGCATCCATCCGTTCATCGGGAACGAGGATCACATAGAAGATGCGCCCGTAGAAATCGCTCTGGACGAGGCGGCCGCGATCGATGACCCAGCGCACTCTGCCATGCTTCGTGACGATGCGGTAGTTTACGGCATCGTTGGCCTTCTCCCGCTTGTTCAGGTTGCAGGCGTAGACCTGCTGCCAGATGCTCGTGTCCACCTGCTCATAGTCATCAGGATGGACGATGCCGCGGAATCTGCGCTTCGTGTAAGCGAGGAGGTCATCGAGATCGTCACACTCGAACAGGGAGATGAGTTCCTGATTGGCAAAGAGGATCTCCTCGCTCTCTGCATCGTAGATCAGGATGGAAGCTGGCAGATTGAAGACGACATCGCGCAGCGAGAAGCCCATCTGCACGCGGCGCGTCGCCGCCATGCCCTGTACATAGCGGCAGCAGCCGTTCTTGCCGCGCAGCTTGACCATATAGAGGGCCGTATCGGCATCGCGCAGCACGTCGAGCGGGGACTTACCATCTGCCTGATTGGCGGCATAGACAGCATATCCCATCGAGATGGTGTACTGATAGACCATCTGCTTGTAGTTGAACTCCTTCTTGAGGCTGACAAAGTCGCGCACCATGCGCTCAGCCGCGGGTATGGTGCGCGTCGGCAGCACGATGATGAATTCATCACCGCCGTTGCGGGCTAAGACGGCCTCGCGCGGAAAGAATACGCGCATGATAACAGCGAGGTGACGCAGCGCTTCATCGCCGATCCTGTGGCCGAAGATATCGTTGATGAGCTTGAAGTCATCGATGTCAAGCTGCACAAAGATTGCCTGATCCATCTTATCCTGATTGAGTCTCTCCTGGATCACGGACTCGAGACCGTGGCGGTTGAGCAGCCCCGTGAGCTGATCTGTCATGGCCAGACGGCGCAGACGTTTCTGCCTATCGCGCATGTAGAGCAGAACGTATGTCAGCACCGTCAGCATGATCAAGGTCAGGAAGCCGAGAGTGACAGCCGTGCTCAGGGGGCCCATGACCTGCCAGCCGTCTTTCGGGGCGACCTGCATGTGCCACTGGCAGCCGCCGTAAGAAAAGGTGTAGCTGACGGGGTCAGTCGGCGGTACATCAGACTCCAATATGGTCACATAACCATCATGGCTGACCCCCGTCTTCTCGAGTCGATAGGCCAAGCCAGATTGATCCAGATTGGCAACTGTCTTGGCGAAGATGTCCGGCACCTTGACGAGGACATTTGCAAATCCCCACAATGATTCCTTGTCACCCGCCGTATGCAGGAATACTGGATTTACGATAGCCATGACCATCCCGCCGCCTGTCGTCTCTATCGGCCCTATCACGGCAAAAGCATGCGCCTGCAGGCTGTACTGCATTGCTAGCTTGCGCTTGGGTTCAGCAAAGATATCGTACCCAAGTGCACTGCTCCGCGAATCAGGATAAACAGCCGCAACCACGCCATTCGGCGCGAGCAGGATACTGTCAAGGGGGATATCTGTACGGCTAGCGACAATCTCCATCACATGTCCGAGGCCCTCTGCCGATTGATTCTGGCTGTTGCCGATGGTCAGTGCCAGCGCCTTGACGATAGACTCTCCCTCCGAGAAGTCCTGCTGGAGTTCATCGGCAAAAACGACAGCGTCGAGGCGGCAATGCTCGCGCAGGGACAAGATGCGCTTTGTGTAGAGATCCTGCAGCATGACCCCCCAGCACAGGAGTCCAATCAGGAATACGCAGGCCGTGATGATGATGTTCTTGGACTGCTGCCTGCTCTCACTTAGCTTCATGCATCGTTCCTCCCTTTGTCCCGGATGATGATTCTTCTGCTGGCATCTAGCGCTGCCCGTCCTCCTGCACAGAAACGATCCGCGTCTCCAGCGCAAATCCCTATCCAGCCTCTTTGACGTCATTTGCACTGTCGGACCAGCCAGATAACACGATTTGTTCTTGCATTCATTATAAGTGTATATATACGACAAGAGCGGGGCTCTATCCTTCTAGAGGCCCGCTCTTTTTCGCAAATCCGGCTCAATGCTCTCCCATGCTGCGTACATCACCAGGGCTGCGGTGTCATCGGTGTGATGACGCCGAAGGTATAACCCTTCGCCTTGAGGATGCGGATGATCTCTGGCAGTGCCTTGACGGTCTCCTCATGGCCCTCGGAGCAGTGCATGAGGATGATGGCCGCATGCGCTGCCACCGGCTTGTCGGTCTGACTGTCGATGTTGTCGATGAAGTCCTGCGCGACCGGATGGTTCGGCGCTGCATCGGCCGAGCTGACGTTCCAGTCATGCTCGACGTAACCGCTCGCCTTGAGCGCCGGATCGTATGCCTTCGTGAAGTGACCAATAACGCCGCCCGGCGCACGCAGGATCAGAGGGCGAACACCGAGGATGCCGTGGATGATCTCGTCGGTGCGTTCCATCTCAGAGAGGAATGTCTCCGGCGAGACGTAGAGTTTCTTGTAATCGTGATCGTAGCTGTGATTGCCGATGGCATGGTGCTCTGCATAGATGCGCTGCAGGACATCGGGATGGAGCTCTGCATGCTGGCCCGTCACATAGAAGGTCGCCTGGACGCCGTTCTCCTTGAGGATGTCGAGGATGGCAGGCGTGTTCTTCTCGTCGGGGCCGTCGTCAAACGTCAGGTAGACGACCTTGCCCTCTTTATACGGCGTGAGATCTGGCATGGTCGTCGTCAAGCCTTTCGCACGGCGCTCCGAGAGCGTGTACTTGTCGTAGACAGGTATCGTCGGGTCCGTCATCTGCAGGTTCGAGAAAGCATCGTCAACAATGACGCAGGAGGATCCTGCACGGGATGATGACTCAGCAACATCTGCAGAAGAAGATGATTCCGGGCTCTCCGCCTGCTGCCGGCCGCAGCCCGCGAGCAGCGATATGCTCGCCAGCAAGACGATGCTCCCCAGTATCAGCCGCCTGACAAGACCGGTTGCCCCGCCAATCCTGTCCATGGTTTTTTCCTTTCTCATCTGCGCTCTGCTCTCCATGATCCTCATGCTCTTTCACCCTCCTTTCCTGCTGGATTTCCGGATGCCTCTTTCACGGCTGCATCTTCCGCTTCTTCCTTTTCCCTTTGCACAGGCTGAACGTTTCCACTGCCTGCTCCAGATACGCCATAAGAAGCCTCCATCTTGGCCATATACTTGGCCATGTACTTCTCCTGCAGGGACTCGATGCGCGCGGCATATTCGGCCTTGACCGCGAGCACGGCCGACTGGCGCTCATTCTCTGCCTTGAGGAGCAGCATGTGCTTCTCCTGTGTGTACTGTGCTTCAAGCGCGTCGGTGCGCGCCTTCATCTGCTGCTCTCTGTCATCGAGAGCTGCGCGGAGCTCTGCCACCTGCTTCTCGGCCTGCTCCTTCGCATGCTCTGCTGCCATGAGGCTGCGCTGCAGTCCATCCGCCTTTTCCTGGATTTCCTTTGCAGCCGCTGCCGCATCGCGGCAGGCCTCAACTTCCTGTTTCAGGGCCGCGAGCTGCTGGGCCTGCAAGGCATTGAGCCGCTCCTTATCGGCCAGTGAGTCTGCCTGCGCCTTGGCCGCGAGACGCGCCTCCTCCTTGACATGGCCAAGTTCCCGCGTGAGCTTCTCCAGCTCTTCGCGCAGCGTCTTTGCCTGTCCCTGTTGCTCCTGGGCGCGCAACTCTGCCTCTTTTGCCCTCTTGGCGGCCATCTCGGCACGCGTCTTCTCGGCCGCGAGGTCCTGCTGCTGCGCCGCGAATTTCTTGGTGAATTCCTGGCGGATGCGCTCTTCCGCATCCGCATTGACCGTCAGCGCATATGTGAACGCCTCTGAGACGCGGTTGAGCAGGCTCTGGAACTCCTTGACTTCCATGCCGCGCTCCGGCAGCGCTCCGATGGCTTTCTGCTGCATGTAGAGATTGGCGAGCGTCTGGAAGGTCCCATCCCAGGTCAGGTTGAGCTCCTCACAGATTTTCTGGAGCTTCTCGCTCGTCTCCGGCTCCATCTTATACGTCTTGACATTTGCCATACAATCACCCCGCAAGATTTATCTGCCCCTCTAGTATATCGCTTTCGCGCCGAATCTGCAAAGAGACCTGCCGCAGTGCAGCAGGTCTCTTCCGTCTCGATATAAAAGCAGGGATCAGTCCCAGCCGAGCTTCTGGCGCTGTGCCTCGATGTCTGCGACGATCTCCTTGCCGAGAGCGATCGGGTCGACATTGACGTGCATGGCAGAGCCGAGCAGCTCTCTCGTATCACGCTTGAGGAAATTCTCCACATTCGTCGAGCCCTGGACAGGCGGCTCGACACAGTGGTAGGAGTCAACGCCGAACAGGCGGAAAGCCAGCGAGGCGTCGAGGCCCTTCTCGTTCGACCACTCAGGACTCGAGAAAGCGTACGGCATGTCCTTGATGGCCTCGCCAGCGACGGCCGCGATGCCGCCGAAGATGGCAGACGAACGCGTGTTGTCGACGCATTCGCCAACATGCCAGACAGGAGGCAGATCGTGTTCCTTGAGGAAGGCCTTCAGCGAAGCGCCGGCCTCCTCTGCCCCGTCCTTGCTGCAGAGTCCCATCTTGAGCAGCGGGAACGAGGCGCAGCCATTCGTCAGGATCAGGATATTGTTCTGGATCAGCGTGCGCGCGACATCGAGCGTAGCGCGCTCGTAGACGACGCGCGGATTCGAGCAGCCGACGATGTTGCAGATGCCGCGGATGCGGCCGTCCTTGAGCGCTTCGTAGAGGCCCTTGAAGCCATCGAACTGCTCGGCGACGTTCTCCGCCGTGAAGCCAACCTCAGCCGTGACCTCGTACTTCGGGATGTGCACGGGAATGTCGCGGCGCTCCGCGAAGCTCTCGATGGCGCGTGTGACAATCTTGCGCGCAATCTTCTCGGTATCCTCGACGTTCGAATGATGATGGTCGTAGGCATAGTGCTCCGCGCCCGGCAGGCGGGCATTCTCCGACGTCGTGACGACAGTCGTCTTGAAGCAGCGGGCCACATCCATGATGGCCGGGTAGACATCCTGGACGTCGGCGCACCAGAGGTCAAGTGCACCTGTGCCGAGCACGAGCTCAGCGCCGACAGCATTCGAGAGTGGGATGACGCCCTCGTAGCGGTACATGGCCGCAAGGCAGGAGCAGCAGACGCCGTAGAACTGGATGCCCTCTGCGCCATGCGCCTTGGCGAGCTCGATCATCTCCGGCGTGCGGCCGACGCGGACAATCTCGCTGACGAGTGTCGGCAGGTGGCCGTGCACGGCGATGTTGACCCAGCCCTCCTTGAGCGCGCCGATGTTGACCTTCGAGGTCGCGCGGTGGCCATTGCCGAAGAGCACATCCGTGCCGATGTTCGCCGCGACGACACCCGTGAAGCAGAATGCGAGACCGCAGCGCAGGAATTCCTGCATGAGGCTCTCCCAGTCACCGTCCGTGCCGACAGCCGTGCGGTGATAGGCGTCAAAGACCTCGTTGTAGGCGCTGATGGGGATGATGTCGAGCTTGTCCCAGACATCCTGGCGCTCTTTTGGCGCCATCGCGCGGATGGTCTTGTAATCATCGGGGACAGCGCGGCTCAGGTCCTCGAGCAGGATATCCGCCAGCTCGCCCGTGAGCTCTCGGGCCGATTTTCCCTCCGTCTCGAGGCCAAATGCCTTCGATACCGTGCGGAGCTTCTTCTCGCCGAGGATTGGCAGCTTGAGGCGCCCCTCTGCGACGAACTTCATCGAGAGCAGGAGCTCGCGGGCATGTGCGCCGTGCTGGGCGACGCCTGCAGCCGCACTGCGCAGCAGGTTGCGGGCCACGATGACATCGGCATCCGCACCGCAGACGCCGCGCGGACTCTTCTTCGTGATCTTGCAAGGCCCCATATTGCAGTTCTTGCAGCAGACGCCGGCAAGGCCGAACGTACACTGCGGCTTCTGCTGGTCGAAGCGATCGAAGATTGTCTCGTGGCCGAGCTGCCCGAGGTACTTGATCATCTCGCGCACAGCCGGGTCCGGTGTCTGCTCGAGGACATCCTCTTTCGAGGCAAATGTCTTGCGATAGGCGGCGACAGCCGTCATGTAGTCGTTGACGCCGATCTCGTGATGCTCGCCCGGCGCATGGACGTGCGTGCGCCAGTCCGGATGCTCACCCGGCTTCAGCGGGCCCTCCTCGTGATGGTGGTGGTGATGGTGATGACCGTGCTCGTGGTCATGCTCATGATGATGCGTGTGTTTCTCTTCCGCCATAATACCCTCCTGTATCCTGCTCTCCAGATTAATATCAGTAAAACATATATAAATGGTATATTTTCTTATTTCCTATCATACTGGCTCCTCGCGCTTTTGTCAAGCCGCGGCATGGAAACGCGCGGCCGCACTGGTGATGCCGAAACGCTGCAATACGAGCGCGATGATGAAGTTCAGCACGAAACAGCCTGCAAAGAAGAGCAGCGGGATCGTGTAGCCGCCCGTCTGCGCGCGCAGCCACGAGACGAGCATCGGGCCGACGATGCCTGCCGCCGCCCAGGCAGTCAGCATGCGGCCGTGAACGGCCCCCAAGAGGCGCGTGCCGAAGAGGTCGGTCAGATAGGCCGGCATGACGGAAAAGCCACCGCCTGAGCAGCTCGTAATCAGGAAGATCATCGCCTGGAACAGGAAGGCGTCACGCGTGTTGCCGAGCTGCCAGAAGGCGATGATCTCCATGAGGAAGAACAGCGCGTACATGCGGCCACGGCCAATGTAATCCGAGACAGTCGACCAGATGAAGCGGCCACCGCCATTGAAGAGGCCGATGAGCCCGACCATCGCCGCCGCTGCGCCCGGCTCCATGCCGATGACATCCTGCGCCATCGGCGCTGCGAGCGCAAAGAGGGCGATGCCGCAGGCGATGTTGACGAAGAAGACCCACCAGAGCGAGGCAAACTGCCATGTCTTGAACGCATCAGCAGCCGTCGGCCCCGTCTCGACCAGTGTCTTCGCATGCGTGCAGGCCATGCTGTCCGCAGGCGGCTTGAGGTAAAGCGAGGCCGCCAGCATGATGGCCACGTAGAGCGTGCCCATGATCAGGAAGTTCTCGGCGATGCCGAAGGTCGCCGTGACCTGCTGCATCGTCGGCCCGGCGAACAGTGTCGCAAAGCCAAAGCCCATGATGGCCAGTCCCGTCGCGAGGCCGCGGTTGTGTGGGAAGTAGCGGATGAGCGTCGACACAGGCGCCATATAGCCGATGCCGATGCCCACGCCGCCGAGCACGCCGTAGAAGAGATAGACGAGCGGCAGGGTGTGCCAGGAAATCGCCAGATACGTGCCGAACATCGCCAGAGCGAAGAACGCCGTTGAAAGAAGGCCGCTCTTCTTCGGCCCGATCTTCTCGACAAAATTGCCGAGGAAGCACGTCGTGATGCCGAGGAAGAGGATGGCCGTCGAGAAAACGCCCGTCGTCTCCGAGAGCGTGATGCCCATCTCCGCCATGATGGGACGCGTCAAGACGCTCCAGGCATAGACGCTGCCGATTGAGATGTGGATGCCGATAGCCGCCAACGCGATGAGCCAGCGATTTCGCATAAAAACTCCTCCTGTTCCTTCTCTTTGCTTTTCTGCACACTTCATTCTCTGTTTAGTTTTAAAACATATTAATTATATATGTTTTAACTCACGCTTCTATCATAGCAAATGTAAACATATCATGTCAATAGGTTTACAGGTAAAAAAATACCGCTCCTCATCGGAGCGGTATGAATGTCCATTCCATATGGATGGCCTATGAATACACTTGATTGTCAATGGAGCGAGATATGGTGCAATCAGGCCTGCGACTCAGCGGCAGCCGATTCTTTCTCCTCTGCCGCCTCAATCTTGGCTTCACCGCGGAAGTAGAGGCCGATGGCGAGGAAGCAAAAGAGGTTGACAATGAAGGAGAACTGCATCGAGCCCGTGACATCCGAGACAAAGCCCTGGATGGCCGGCACGAAGGCGCCGCCGACGATTGACATGACAACGATGGCACCAGCTGTCTCCGTATACTTCTTCTCGACAGCTTCGAGCGTCTTGGCATAAATCGTTGCCCAGCACGGTCCAAAGAGCAGGCTGACCGAGACAGCAGCCCAGAGCGCTGTCATATCCGGTACGAACGAGGTGTAGAGCAGAACGAGGCAGCCGATGACGGAGTAGACCATGAGGACCTTGTTGGCCGAGAAGCGCGTCATGAGGAAGTTCGCGATGAACTTGCCGACAAAGAAGCAGATGAAGCTGTAGACCATGAAATCAGCGGCCATGCGTTCATTGAAGCTCGGATTGAGATGGAGTGCAAGGCGGATCGTGAAGGACCAGACGGCGACCTGCATGCCGACATAGAGGAACTGTGCGACGATACCCTTCTTGAAGCGGCTGTTCTTGGCGAGGTACGAGAGCGTCTCTCCCATGCCCGGCACCTTCTCGGCAGCCGACTTGACCTTGCATTTCGGGAATTTCGTGATGGCAAACAGCGCAAAGACAGCGAGCAGGATGTAGATCATGACGTGGTACGGCTCCAGCGTATGCTGCAACATCTCCATCTTGAAGGCAGCGGCCTGAACGGCATCCATCGAGGCAAGCTGCGAATGCATGCTCTCACCTTCCTGGAAGATCAAGTACTTGCCGAGCAGGATGCCGCTGACAGCGCCGATCGGCTGGAACGTCTGGCTGATGTTGAGGCGCAGCGTCGCATGTTTCTCCGGTCCGAGCATCGTGCTGTAGGTATTGGCCGACGTCTCGAGGAAACCGAGGCCGATGGCGATGGCAAAGATCGCAACAAGGAACATCGTGTACGTCGCCATGTGCGAAGCCGGGAAGAACAGGCAGCAGCCGGCGATATAGAAGCCGAGGCCCGTGAGGATGGCCGTCTTATAGGTCGTCTTGCGGATGACGATGGAAGCCGGGATGGAGATCAGGAAGTACCCGCTGTAGAAGGCGCTCTGCACAAGGGCACTCGCGAAGTCGCTGAGCGCGAAGACGCTCTTGAACTGCGTGATCAGGACATCGTTGAGGCTCGCGGCCGCCGCCCAGAGCGGGAAGAGACACGAGAGCAGGATAAACTGGAAAATCGGGGTCTTGCTGATATAACCGTTGTCATACTGGATGATTTCTTGTTTTTCCATGAAAAATTTCCTCCTGAATCAATCGGGATGTAGACGTCAAGCATCGAACATCAAGCGTCAAGGAATGCGGCAAACTCTTTGGCATCGGCGTACGAATCCTGCGTGCCCTTGCGCGTGACGCTGAGCGCCGCGTAGCGGGAAGCGCGCTGCATCGAGCCGAGCACATCCTCGGTCCGCGCATACGTATCGACGAAGCAGCCGATGAAGGCATCGCCCGCGCCCGTACTGTCGACAGCATCGACCTTGAGCGACGGCACGAGCTGCGATTCCTCTGCCGTGACGAGCAGCGAGCCGCGGCTGCCCATCGTGACGATGACATTCGTCAGGCCGCGCTCGACGAGGCTCTCTGCCGCCTCGCGGACCTGCTCGACCGTATCGACCGGCTTGTCGACGAGGATGGAGAGCTCCGTCTCATTCGGCACAAAGAAATCGCACTGGCAGGCCATGTCGAGCGAGAGATCGCGGCTGGCCGGTGCCGGATTCAGCAGGACCTTGATGCCGTGTGCCTTGGCAAAGCGGATGGCCGCATAGACCGTCTCGAGCGGGACCTCGAGCTGCAGGACGAAGAGGCCACACGTCGAGAGTTCATCGCCAGCCACCTCGATGTCTGCGGGGCTGAGTTTCTCGTTGGCTCCCGGATTGATGAGGATGCGGTTCTGACCCGTGGCATCGACGACGATCGTCGCGATACCGTTCGACGTTCCCTCTGCCGTCTTGACGAGGCTCATGTCGATATGATGATCCTGGAAATTCCTGCGTGACTGCTCGCCGAACATGTCATCGCCGACCGCGGTCATCATCACGACATCTGCGCCGAGCTTGGCCGCGGCGATGGCCTGGTTGGCCCCCTTGCCGCCACTGGCAATGTGGAAGCCGTTGACGCGGCGCGTCTCGCCGGCCTGCGGCATCTCATCTGTGTACGAGACGATGTCCATCATCGTCGACCCAATCACTGCAATCTTCATGGAAAAATCCTCCTATACTCTATATCGCATCACTCGGCGCGCGGCCGGGCGACACTCCCTCTTTCGATCAGCTTGTTGTAAACCTGGATGCGCATCTTCGCCTGTCCCGGTTCGCGGATGAGGTCGAGCAGGCGGCGCACGGCAGCCTGTCCGAGTTCTTTCTTGTAGACATGGATAGTCGTGAGCCCCGGCGCGCAGACCTCACTGAACGCGATGTCATCGAACCCGATGATGGAGATGTCCTCCGGCACGCGGTACTTGTGGTTCTGCAGGGCCTGCATGGCGCCGAGCGCAATCATGTCGTTGTCGGCAAAGAAAGCCGTCGGCATCTCCCGCCCCTCGTCGAGAAGATGGCCGAATGCTTCGTAGGCGCCCGTGATCGAGACGGGCATCTCGAACTGGAACGAATCGACAAGCGGCAGTTCCCGCTCGAGCAGTGCCCGGCGATAACCGTTGGCACGGCAGGTGAAGTTCCGCGTGCGGACGCTGCCGTAGAGGTAGCCGATCTTCGTGTGTCCCTGCGCGATGAGATAGCGCACGGCCTCCGCCACAGCGTTCTCATTCTCCATGAGCACACATTGGAACGGCAGGTTCTCAAACGCACAATCGAGCAGCACGAGCGGCACCTGTGCCGTCAGGAATACCTTGGCGTCCTCCTCGCTGAGCTCCGTGCCGACCAGCAGGATGGCCGAGGATGTATCCCCCAATAGATCCTCGACCTGCTGCTCGTAATCCGCCTCGCGGCGGTAAAGGTTCACGAGCTTCGTCTCATAGCCGTTGCGGCGGCTCTCGTTCTCGATACTCTCGATGAGATCCGCGAAGAACGGCGCGTCCGAAAAGACCTCGCCGCTGTCGCGGTACGTCACGAGCCGGATACTCTGGATGCGGTTGCCTGACACATAGCCGTATTCCCTGGCCAAGGCCAGGATCTGCTGCGCCGTCTCATGATTGACGCCGCGCTTGCCATTCAGGGCATTCGATACGGTCGCTGCCGAGAACCCCGACAGCTCACTCAGTTTCTTGATATTGATTTTCACGGTTCCATCCTCCTTCTTTCTCCTATTCATTCTAAACGAAGCAGGCGGAACACGCAACGACAGCAGGTGGCGCCGCTCAGAATACGACACCGGCCCGCAGGATCACATTGGGGTACGGCGAGAACTCTCCCGTCCGTATCGCGAACTTGGCCTTGGCCGAGAACGCTTTGAGCGCATCATGCGGCATGTACTCAGCAGGTACATCCTTGAGCTTCTGCTGCAGGTAAGCGTGGAGCTCCTCATTGTTGGTGCGGATCTCATCGGCCAGGTAATACCCCTCGACCTCAGCCTCCGTGAGCACAGCATCGAGCACCTGACGGAAGGTCGGCACACCGGCTGTAACGGCCAGGTCAATGACCTCGACTCCCGGCGGGATCGGCATGCCGGCATCGCCGATCATGAACAAGTCTTTGTGGCCCAGGGCCGCAATGCAGCGCGAAAGCTCTGCATGAAGCACACCTCGTTTCTTCATCACAATCTCTCCTTTTCTCTATCGTTTGCGTTTCTTTTCGTTGACAAGGTCATTATACACCATGGAATAAAATAAATCAATAAAAATTTAGATATTATTTTACATGATTTTAGAGAAAACTATCTTATTTCGTTGTGAAATTGAGAATTTACGCGGATTATGGCCATTTTACAGCATATTATTGCCATTATTTTTTCGTTCTGCTACAGGACATAGAATGCTACCCTAGAATTTTGTGTAAATATTTACGTAAAATTTTATATAAACGCCATAGAAAAAGCGGCCAACATGTGGCCGCCTTTTTTTATGGCGAAAATCACCCCTATTTATTTCGATTCAGCGAAGCGGCGGATGGCCTGCTTGCTGATGCGCCGCACACCCTCGAAGGGCTCGGCACCAGCCTCGGCCATGCACCGCGCGACGATCTCCGTCGAGATGGGAGCCATGCTCTTGAAGAGGCCGATGGCATTGAGCGCCTGGAGGGCCTTGACAGAAATCGTCTCGAGCGGCCGCTTCGCGTGCTTGCGGATGAGAGAGGGAGGCTGCACGATGGTCAGGCCCGCAAAGCCGAGCGCCTCCACGTCCCTCTCGATGACGCCCTTGAGCTTCATGTAGAAGAACGAAGAGCCTGTATCGGCACCAGCTGACGAGACGAGCACCATGTGGCGGACGCCGTTCTGCTTCGCGAAGGTCGCGAACATCAGCTGGTAGTCGTGGTCGATGTGATACTGCGCCTCCTTCGAGCCCGCCTGTTTCTTCGAGGTGCCGAGCGCCGAGAAGATGACATCCCCCTGCACGAGATCATGCCAGCCTTCCGTGCGCTCAAAATCAACGACGTACGGCCGCAGCTTCGGGTCATCGACACCGAGTTCGCGGCGCGTGAAGGTACGCACCTCTGTATAGCGCGGGTCGGCGCAGAGCGCCTCCACGAGGTCGCGCCCGACGGCACCTGTCGCACCGACAACAATCGCTCTCATATCGTCATCCTTCCTCTACCATACCAACAATCAATAATCAAAATAACGCTTTGCCATCCCCTGCAAGATGCCCCTCGCACGAAAATCGGCTAGGACGAGATTGACCACCCTGACCATATCGGCACGCTTCCGGCTCATCACGATGCAGAATGCCTCACGCGTGAAGGGATGCGCCAGGAGCGGTGCGGCCAGAGCTGGCACCTGCCGCGTGTAGAAGGCTGCCTCCACCGTCTCCGTGATCATGACATCCGCCTTGCCCGCTGCGATGCAGTCCGGGATAGCGGCATTCCTGGCAAAAACACGGCAGTCGGCATGATGAAGATGCGTTTTAACGAAATCCTCATTCGTGCCGCCAGGATTATACAAAACGCGGACCCCCGGGCGATCAACATCGGCCAGACTGCCGAAGCGCGCCGCGTCGGCCTCGCGGCAGAGGATTGTCTTGCCCGTCTCAAGGTAGCTGTCTGACAGGATCAGCTCTTCTTTGCGCTGCGGCGTGCGGGATATGCCGCCGATTGCCATGTCAAAAGCATCCGTCTTGGCATCGTAGGCTAGCATATCCCAGGAAATCTCTTTGAACACCACCTCGTAGCCGAGCTCCGCAGCGATGCGCCAGGCTAGTTCGATATCAAACCCGCGGTACGAGTCCGTGAACGGCTCATGATAGGCCATCGGCCGGTAATCGCCTGGCGTGCCTAACAGCAGACTTTTCTCAGTGGATTCCATAGCTTGCATTGAACCGGCGATTGATATCGCGGATTTCTTCCTTTCCTTCGATATACGGCTGATACATCTTGAACGGGTCTCCAACCCCCAGGGCACAGCCGGAGCAGTTCTCGCAACCCGATTCACAGGAGAGCGACCGCCGCACGATCTCCTCGCGCTCCTCTCGCGTCGTATCCTTTATGAGTACACTCTTGTATCCTTTCATGACACATCATTTCCCCTATCTGTCCAGTCTCATCGTAATATAGCGTTTCCTCTATTATAAGACTATTGTTCCTGATTTGCCACAGGCAAATTACTGCTGCAAGAACCTTCCCTTTTTCTTTTATCTCATCTGTGCTATCATCAAGAAAGTATCTCTTGTGATTCACTTTGGCGCGCATGACGTGCCAAGAAAGGAGCGACAACATGACAGAGAATCATGCAACTATACCAATCAAAGAAGAGATGGCGATGCGCGGACGCATCATCGTGCGCACAAGTGTCATCGGCATCATCGTCAACATCCTGCTCGCGGCCTTCAAGGCGGCCGTCGGCATCACGGCGAATTCCATTGCTGTGCTGCTCGACGCGGTCAACAATCTGTCAGATGCCCTGTCGTCCGTCATCACGGTCGTCGGTGCCAAGCTCGCGGGGCGCAAACCAGACAAGGAGCATCCATTCGGCCATGGCCGCATCGAGTACCTGAGCGCCATGATCATCGCGGCCATCGTCTTCTACGCGGGCCTGACCTCGCTCTGGGAATCGGGCAAGAAGATCATCGAGCCAGAAGCGGCCGACTACAGTGCCCTGTCGCTCGTGATCATCGCCGTGGCCGTCATCGTCAAGATCGTGCTCGGCCGCTATTTCAAACGCCAGGGCCAGGCCGCTGAATCAGGCGCACTCGAGGCCTCCGGGGCCGATGCCCTGTTTGACGCCATCCTGTCCTTCTCGGTCCTCGTCTCGGCACTTATCTATCTCGGCACGGGCATCTCACTCGAGGCATACGTCGGCGTCGTCATCGCGGCTTTCATCATCAAGTCCGGCATCGACATGATGCGCGAGACGCTCAACGACATCCTGGGCGAGCGGCCGGACCCCGCCCTTGTGCGCAAAATCAAGGGGCTGCTCGCCAGCGAGCCTGAGATCCGCGGTGCTTACGACCTCATGATGAACAACTACGGCCCCGGACGCAACTACGCCTCCGTTCACATCGAGCTGCCCGACACCATGAGCGTTGAAGAAGCCGACCGCCTGACCCGTCGCATCCACGACAAGATTTTTGAGGCCACCGGCGTGCGCCTCATGGGCGTCAGCGTCTACTCCTACAACACAAAAGACCAGGGCACCATCCCCATCCGCAAGGCCATCTACAAGATCGTCATGGCACATCCCTACGCCCTGCAGGTCCACGGCTTCTACGTCGACCGGGCCAAGAAAGAGATGCGCTTCGACGTCGTCGTGCGCTTCGGCAACGACCTGCAGGCCATCCTCAAAGAACTGCACAAAGAAGTCCAGGCTGCCTACCCCGACTACAACATCCTCATCGATCCCGACATGGATATCTCCGCCATCGGCCAAGGCCGGCACGCATGATGCGACGCATACGCCACAGGATCAAAGCTGCCCCTGCTCCATCAGGAACTTTCTCGCCCACGCCTCATCCACCACAGGTTCCGCCTTCCGGATATCGCCGAGCTTCTTTGCGTACTCCGCGTGGATCTGGTTGTAGATCTTGCGCGGGAAATCCGCGAGCCCGAGCGGCTCTTTGCCGCGCACAAGCTGGATGCGATGATGGCCTTTCGAGTCTATGTAGAAGTAGGCGTGCTCCCCGCCCTGCGCCTTCCCAGCCGCCGCGTACTGGTAGCAGACCATGAACTTGTAGATCTCGACGAGGCGGTCGTCGAGTCCTGCATCAAAGATGAAGAGCTTCTCGCGGAAGGCCAGGCGGTCGTCAACGGCGCGCAGCACGTAGGGGCGCGTCGTCTTTTCCATCTCCGTCGCCCAGTCCTTGAGCGCGACACCCTTGCCGCGCAGCATCTCGAGCGCCTTGGCACCATCCTCAAGCTTGCCGTAGTTGATCATGTAGTGATCCTCCGGCTGATGGTAGAGGAAGGGATAGTCAACCGTCGTCTTCATCCCGCACTGCGGGCAGACGAACTGGAAGAGCGAACCATCGCGCACCTTCGCCTTGAGCGCGGGGCTCTCCTTCGTGTTGATGCTCTTGTAGACCGTGAAATCCCCCTGTGCATGGCAAGCGGGGCAGGTAACATGGACATTTCTCGTACTGGTCATCGTATACAATCCTTTCTGCATTGCTTATAGCCAACTATTGCCTATGATAACACACTTTCCGCCGCTCTGCCGCCTCCTATCCTGCAAAATCTTCACATTTTCTTCATGATCTCGCCATCTTCTGCACAGTCTTTGCGTATACTGGGTGCATCAGATGGTTGTAAACATGCAACGAAGTGTCTTGATTGTCGATGACGATGCACGGCTCAGGCGCGTGCTCGTCGACTTCCTCCAGAAGGAGAACTGACAGACGCATGAGGCAGCAGATGGCACAGCCTTCACGATACGCCTGCCCAAAGCTAAATCATGAAAAAAGCGGCACCCATGCGGTGCCGCTTTTCTCTTGCTTCATTCTGTTCACTTCTGCAGGCTGGCGCGGAAAGCGGCAATGCCGCGGATGTCGTCCGGCGTTGTACGACAGCAGCCGCCAATGAGGCGCGCGCCCGCTTCGTACCACTGGCGCACGAAGTCGTGATACGGTGTCGGGCTGCCGTGCCATGTCTTCGTCACGGCATCGTACGTCTCGCCTGTATTCGGGTAGACGACGACGGGCTTCGTGGTGTGCGCGCGGATATTGCGGATGAGGTCGGCCACGTACTGCGGTGCCGTGCAGTTGACGCCGATGGCTGTGACCTGGCGCTCCTTGTCGAGCAGCCGCGCGCAGTCTGCGATGGCATCGCCACCGCAGGTGTGCGCCTCATCCTTGCACGAGAACGAGATCCAGGCCCCCATGTCTGGGTAGCGGTGCAGGTCCGCGAGGATGGCCAGCGCCTCATCGAGCAGAGGCAGCGTCTCGCAGGCCAGGATGTCCGGCTCAGCCGCGACGAGGATGTCGAGGCGCTCCGCATGGAAATCTGCAAGCTCTGCGCGGCTCGCCTTGTAGTCGCCGCGATACTCCGAGCCGTCAGCGAGATAGGCGCCGTACGGTCCGACCGAAGCTGCCGCGAGTGGCTGCGGGCGGCCCGCACGCTTCTCGGTCTGCTGCCAGAATGCATCGCGCGCCTGCTGCACGAGGCGGACTGAGCGCACGATGAGCTCTTTTGCCTGCTCACGCGTGAAGCCCTTCTTCTCGAAGCCCTCAACCGTCGCCTGATAGCTCGCGCTCGTCGAGACGTCCGCACCAGCTTCATAGTAGTCGCGGTGGACCGACTCGACGAGTTCCGGCTTCTCGAAGAGCGCCTTGGCCGACCAGAGTTCATCATTCGTGTCAAATCCGCGCCGCGCGAGCTCCGTGCCAAAGGCACCGTCGAGCACGAGCAGCGGGTATTTCTCCAAATTGCGTGCGATTCCATTCATGATCGTTCCCCCTATATACATCTCACTGCAGGAGTTCCTGCGGCGGCTGCTTGCCGAACCACTTCTCGTAGATCTCTGCGAACTTGCCATTCTCCTTGATCTTTGCAAGGCCGTCGTCAATCTTTTCCAGCAGTTCATGGTTGCCCTTGAGGACCGCAATGCCCAGGTCTTCCTTCGTCAGCGCCACCTCTGCCGTGCGCACATTTTTGTTGCCCGCATGGCTCACGTAGTACTCGTTCGTCGGGATGTCGTTGACGACGGCATCGACGCCGCCGTTCTGCACCTCGAGGAACGCCTCATTGATGGCGTTGAACACGCGCACATTGGCACCCGGGATCTTGCGCGCCGCTTCCTCGCCCGTCGAGCCGATCGAGACGCCGAGCGTCTTGCCCTGCAGATCCTCTGCTGTGTGAATCGTGTCATTGTCCGCCCGCGTGACGACACCGAGACCTGCGATGTAGTACGGCTTCGAGAAATCCACCGACTGCTTGCGGTCATCCGTGATTGTGATGTCGTTGATCGCGACATCGATTTCCTTAGCCTGCAAAGCCGGGATCAGGCCGTCAAAGGAGCGATTGCTGATCTCTACGTCAAAGTCTTCTGCCTCGCCGATGGCTCGGATGATATCGACGTCGAAGCCCTCATAGTCCTTCGTCTCCTGATTCTGTGAGCCGAACGGCGGATAGCTCGCATCCATGCCGACGCGCAGCACCTTCTGCCCCGAACTCTTCCCATCCGAGGTCCCCGACTGACCGCAGCCAGCCGTCAGAGCCACCGTGCCGATCAGGCAGACGGCCAATAACAGCAAGAATACTTTCTTCATATCACGAACACCCCACAAAATCATACTGTAACGTTGTTATATCCACCATAATACATTAGTATACATACTATGTCAATATGTTTTTTGAAAGTTTCATGCGATGACGTGCAGCACCACCGGGGAATAAAAAAAACTGGTTACCGAAGGGGTCGGGCAACCAGTTTGAAAAACAACATATTGCTGAGAGATGATATGCACGAAGCTCAGAGTTCGCCATGTGCCTCGCGGTCGACGAGATCGCGCATGATTTTCGGATAGAGCTTATCGAGCTGATAGCAGAGCAGGACAATGAGCAGGATGACCCAGATGATGATCATGCCGTACATATACATGTTCACAATCATGTCGATAGCGGACTGCGGCTGGACGGCATCGGCCGTCGAGGAAGAGATGTAGCCAGACCAGGACATCAGGACAGTGATGAACGCGCCGGTGATGCCAGTGCCGACTTTGTAGCCGACAGAGCCACCGGAGAAGATCAGACCTTCCTGACGGACATGGAATTTCCACTGGCCGTACTCGACGACGTCGCCGAGGAAGCCGAAGATGACCGAGTTCAAGGGGGCAAAACCGATGCCGCGGATGATGCAGCTGAAGACCACCCAGGAGAAGCTCGTCGGATTGAGGCAGTAGATCAAGTGGCCGACGAGTGCGACGACTACACCAATCAAGGACATATTCCGCTTGCCGAAACGCTTGAGGAGTCTCGGGCAAAAGAGGATCGTGCAGACAATCGTCGTGATGACTTCGCAGAGCAGCAGGATGCTGAACAGCGAATCGTCATGGAAGATGTATTTGCAGTAGTACGGCAGGATGGTGCCCGTCACCATCTGGATAATGCACTGCATCATCCAGATCGTCATGGCCATCCAGAAGTACTTATTGCAGAACAGGCATTTCAAGGATTTGATGATCGGAACTTTGCTGACCTTCTTGCGCGCCTCGATGACGACGGTCTCCTTGCACTGCGTGAAGCAGAGCATCAGGAGGACGAAGGCGAGCACGGCCCAGATGCTCATGACCTTGATCCAGGCGGCCTGGTTATCACCAAGCACCTTGATGAGCGGCAGGGTTGCTGAAATCGAGATGATCTTGCCAATCGGCGAGAGAGCCATTCGCGTGATTGAGAGCATATCGCGCTCACGCGAGATGCGCGTCATCATCGCGGAGAGGCTGCCGTAAGGCAGGTTCAAGGCCGTATAGCAGACGGTGTTGCAGAAGTTGTAGGTGATGAAGAGGTAGACGAACTTCATGAAGTCTGACCCCTGTGGTACGGTGTAGATCAGGACAATCGAGATACAGAACGGGATGCTGGACCAAAGAATCCAGGGGCGTGACTTGCCCCACTTGGAGTTCGTGCGTTCTACAACGAAGCCCATGATGAGATCGGAAACACCGTCAAAGATGCGGGATAACAGGAAGACGAGGCCGACGGTCGTCGGCTCTACGCCGGCATAGTCCGTGTAGAAGAACGTCAGGATGGTCATGGCGCCGGCGACAATGTTCATCGCCGTATCGCCGAGACCGTAGGAAATCCTAGTGAACCAGGAAAGGCGTCCATTCTGCGGGTCTGGTGCCGTGGCTGCCGGTTGTGCTGTGTCCATGGAGGACCCTCCTTTCTACGAGTCTGCAGATGGGAATATGTGAGGTCAGTCCTGCATGATGGCAGCGACTGCAGTCTTCGTATCCTTCTCTGGGAAGAGCTCGTAGCCGACACGATACTGGTAGCCGAGGCGTTTCAGCGTCTCATAGACATTATGGTAGCAGATCTCTCCTGTACCCGGCTCATGACGGCCCGGGCAGTCCGCCACATGGATGTGGCCAATCTGGTCGATGTACTTCTCGAGGTTGTAGCAGAGCGCACCCTCGTTGTACTGCATGTGATAGGCATCAAAGAGGACCATGAGATACGGGGAATCAATCAGGCGCGTGACTTCAGCAGCCATCTGCGTCGTCTGCAGGAAGTTGCCGACATGGTCGACCTTGATGTTGAGCGCCTCGAGATTCATGCGAATCTTGTACGCCTCTGCCAATTTGACACTTTCCGTCAAGGTACGGTACATGGAGCAGAGCTTCACAGTGTCGGAAAGCTCGTCGTAGTGATTGACGACGACGCCACCATCTCCCAGAGCATTGGAGTGGATCGTGACCGTCTCGGCACCGACGGCCTGCGCCGCCTCCAAGGATGCCTTGAGTGCCTCGAGGTAGGGCTTCTCCTGCTCAGGGTCAACAAGCGAGAAATCATTGTCGCCATTAAAGCCACTGATCGCGATGTCTGCAGCCTCGGCTGCCGCGCGGACCTTCTTGAGGTCGCGGATGCGCCAGTCCCAAAATTCGACGGACTCAAAGCCGTCTCGCTTAGCTGCGGCGAAGCGGTCTTCAAAAGGGATTTCCGTATACAATGTATCAATGCAGGCACAACGTTTCATGAGTGATTCCTCCTATTTTCTCATTTCCTCAACGACTCAGCGAACCTCAGCGATCTTGACCGGACGTCCCTCTTTCAGGGATTTCGTTGCTGCAGCGGCCATCTCGACAGGATAAAGGCCATCCTCGCCCGTGACCGGCGTCTCCGTACCTTCCTTGATTGCCTTGGCGAAGGCGTTCATCTCGTTGACGAAAGCCTGCTCATAGCGATCCCACATGACCTGATAAGCCGTGCCACCGACCGTGCCGTTGGCATCTGCAAAGTGTGCGGTGTTCGGGATGTCATTGCTGTTGAAGGCAACGCCCTTCGAGCCGAAGACCTCAACGCGCTGATCGTAACCGTAGACAGCGCGGCGGCTGTTATCGATCGTAGCAATCGTACCGGATTTGAACTTGAGCGTAACGACAGCCGTGTCGACATCACCGGCCTTGCCGATTTCCGGATCAACGAGCACAGAACCCTGTGCATAGACTTCCTCAACCTCATCGCCAGCGAGGAAACGAGCCATATCGAAATCGTGAATCATCATATCGTAGAAGATACCGCCGGAAACTTTGACGTAATCGATGGAAGGCGGCTCCGGATCGCGGGAGCTGATGCGGATGAGATGCGGCTGGCCGACCTTACCGGATTTGACCATGTCGTAGACAGCGCGATGATTGTGGTCGAAGCGGCGGCAGAAGCCGATCTGCAGGCGGACGCCAGCATCTTTGGCAGCCTGGATGGCCTCATGGACGCGCTTGAGATCGTAGTCGATCGGCTTCTCGCAGAAGATGTTCTTGCCAGCCTTTGCCGACTCAATGATGAATTTTGCATGCGTGTTCGTGGAAGAAGCGATGACGACGGCTTCAATCTCCGGGTCATTCAGGATATCATCTGCTTCCTTCGTCACGTTTTCAATGCCGAACTGCTTGACATAGGCAGCCGTCTTCTCGTTCATGAACGGATCAGCAACCGTCTTGATCGTGAGCTCCGGGACGAACAGAGAAATATTGCGGATGTGAACTTTACCGATACGACCAGCACCAATGACACCAATTTTCATGATAAATCCTCTCTTTCCTCGCTTGACAGCGTGTGACTTGTTGTTGCTTTGTTTTACGTATATTATTATAGTTTATTCTCTATTCGTCTTGTTTTTGGCTTTTTTAGAAGATTTATCCTTTTCTTGGCAGATAAGCGAGCAATGTGCTGCCCGAGCATGAAAAAAAGACAATCCCTTGCAGTCACTTGCAAAGAGTTGTCTTTTTTTTGGATTCCTATTCCTTTTTTTGTACAGAGCCCTGCCCCTGGCTCAGACGGTATTCCTGCGGCGTCTGCCCGACGAGATTCTTGAACAGGCGGCAGAAGTACGGATAATCGTCAAAGCCCTCAGCTGCAGCAATGTCCTTGATGCGTCCTGTACTGCTGCGGAGACATCTCTTGACGGCCTCGATGCGCCGTTCCGTCAGATATTCGCGAAACCCCTGTCCGACATTCTTCTTGAATAGTGTCGAGAAATACGCCGGATTGAGATGGACCGCCGCCGCTACCTCTGACTGCGTGAGATTCTCCCGGTAATGTGCCTCAAGGATCGCCATGGCCTGCCTAACCGATGGATGCAGGCGACTCACCACACGCACGGCATCGAGCGCTTTGTGCAGCGCTGCCAGAAAAGACGGCAAGGCTTCCGCCTCATCGAGTGCAGCAAGCTCCGCTCCATCCTGTCCGGCAAAGCGCTCGTGGACCAAGGCACGGCGCGCCTGCTTCGTCAGCGGGATCTGCTCCAAGCTGTGGCACAATGCTTCTGCAGGCAGGTCGGCGGCAAATGGTGCAGATGATTGCAATACCGGCAAGTCCTCCAGATGGAACATGCCGTGCGGCAGGTAGAAGACGGACTCCGCCTGCGCTGCAACGGCCTGCCATGCCTTATGCAGGGCAAGCCAGCTGACCTGCGGTGCCGTCAGGACCAGGACGGACTGCAGGTCGAAGTAACGCCGGATGAGCACCTGAATCTTTTGCCCAAGCGCTTGGAGCTGCTGCAAGACAGACGCCCGGCTGACGGCATGCGGGAAAAACAGCAAGATTCCCCAGGCACCATCATCTGGCCTCACGGAGAAAGATTGGCCCAAGAGCTCCGGCTGCTGATGCCCGAGGAACGTCTGGCACATCTCGATAAATGCCTGCTGGAACGAGGCAAGGTCATCTGGCGAGAACTGCTGTCTTCGCAGCTGCCAGCCCCGCAGGGAAATGCGACAGGCCGCCGCGAAACGGAATGTTTCAGGAAGGCCTGCTCGCTTGGCCATGTGCAGCAATTCTTCCTCTGCCATATCGCTCTTTTGGAATGAAGTGAAAAAATCCTCCCGCAGCTTTTCTTTCCCGAGTCTGGCCAGTTCTTCCGGTGAGACGGGAAGGTTCTCCTGCTCTTCTGCCACAGACTGCAGATGCCCCTGCAGGAACGACAGGATATTCTCCGGTGTCAGGTCATCCTTGAGCAAGTAATCATCGATGCCGAGTTTCATGGCCTCATGTACGTACGAAAAATCATCATGACCGCTCAAGACAAGGATGTGCCCAGGCAGGCCCCGGTCACGCATCTCATGGATCAGGCCGATGCCGTCGAGCACTGGCATACAGATATCCGTGATGACCAGCGCAGGTCGTTCCTGCTCGATGAGCCGCAGAGCCTCCTTTCCGTTCTTGGCATCTCCCGCGATGGTGAAACCATGCGCTTCCCAGTCAATCATCTGTTTCAGGTACGTGCGGACTAAAAAATCGTCATCTGCAATAATCACTTTATACATCAATCAATCCTCTTTCATCTGATAGGCATTCGCATCACCCTTCGTGATGACTTCATTCGAAATGAAATGATCGCCGTCAATCCCTTCGCCCTGCAGTTCCTTCACGATGAGGTCGATGCCCATCTTGCCGCTCTCATGGCCATCCTGCGAGATCATGGCATCGATGCGGCCGAGGCGCAGGGCCGCCAGGGCATCACTCTGGGTGTCCACACCGATGATGTGGATGGGCGGCTGATTTCCCTCCGTCGTATCGATGACGCCGAGTGTCATCACCGCACTGGTCACAAAAAGCCCTCGGATATCCGGATGCTGCCTCAGCATGTCCGCACTCTCCAGCGCGGCCTGACGGTATTTCGTATCCTCAGCTGCCACAGCAACAAGATGCAGATCTGTGTGTTCCCGCAGATAATCCCGAAAGCCTGCCGTCCGCTTCATATGCGCATCCTGGTTCGCGCTGCCAGCGAGGATGCCGACAGATGTCCCAGCAGGCAGCCGCTTGGCCATCTCCTCCGCAGCCATCTGGCCGACGCGATAGTTATCCGAGCCAACATAGGGGATCCCCGGCAATTTTTCATCGATGGTCAGCAGCGGGATACCGCGCTGCTGCGCCTCTTCCACCCACTGCGCCGTATGGTGGATGTTGACCGGCGAGACGATGAGTGCATCGATGCCTTCCTGCAGAAGATCCTCGATGATCTGATCCTGTTCGCCATAGGCAGCTTCATTTTCTGGCGTCATGACGATCAGGCGGATGTGATTCTCCTCGGCGGCCTTCTGCATGCTGGACCGCACAGCCAGCCAATGCTCACTGTCCATCGCCTTGAGCACGACGCCGACCGTATAAGCCGGGCGGCTCATCTCTTCCTGCGCATCCTGCAAGGGCAGGAGGATGACAGCCGTGCCGACGAGCAGTGCCAGAAAGACAACTGCCATCGTACGCATCAAAATGCCCCCTTCCATCTCCATTTCAATCTCATCCTCAACCGCGGCCTCCGTCTTCCTGCCCGGACAGATTGCGTGATACGGGCAGGAGCAGCGTGGCCTCCGTAAAGGAATGACCATCGCTGCGATAGCGCAGGCTGGCCTGCTCTCCATAGTAAAGGTGCAGGCGCTCGACCACATTGTGCACGCCAATCCCAGAAAGGCCCCCGTGCGCACGCTCTGATGCAGTTTGCTTGCCCTGCTCCAATGCGCGCATGCAAGAATCCGTCATGCCCTGTCCATCGTCGCGCACAGATAGGCATAGCTCTTCTCCCTCGCAGCGGGCTGTCACCTGGATATGGCAGACTGGGCGCTCCTCTGACGGTCCGTGCAGGATGCTGTTCTCCACGAGCGGCTGCAGGATCATGCGCGGCACGATGCAGGTCAGCGCCTCATCTTGCAGCTCAAACACCACTTCAAAAGTATCCATCAAGCGGAACTCCTGCAAATCGGTGTAATGACGGAGTGTCTTGATTTCCTCCGACAGCGGGACAAATGAACCGTGACGATTGGTGCTGGCACGCAGCAGCTCGACAAAATCCGCCAATAGTTTGCCGATATTGCGAGCTCCCTGCATCATCGCAGCAAAGCGGATGGCATTGAGCATATTGTAGATGAAGTGTGGCCTTATCTGGTACTGCAGTGCCTTGAGCTCTGCCTCCTTCTTCTGCTCCCGCTCGCTGGCCAGGCGCTCGATGAGATCATTCATGCGCTCCAGCATGTTGTTGAAGGCTTGGGATAAATACGCGATCTCATCCTGTCCGTGGACTGGCGCACGCACGTCAAGATGACCGCGCCCAGCCTCCTGCATGGTCTCAGCAAGGGTTTCGACCGGCCCGGCCAGGCGCAACGAAATCCAGTAGAGGAATACAGCGGAGAGCAGCAGCACCACCAGGGCCGACAAGATGCAGAGCAGTTGCATCTGCATGACCTGCTCATTCAAGGTGCTCTGTGATTTCAGCAGGCAGAAAACCGTCTGCGAGAACGAGAGCTGGAGCCAGACTGCTTGGTAGTCCTGCCCCTCTACCGTCAGTCGGGCCTGCCCATCCGGATTTTCTCGTATCTTATTTGCTAGTTGCTGGAGGGCAGCCTCTTTTCCCGGAAAGCTGCCCGTCAGCAGGCTGCCCTCCTGCGTGTAGAGACAGGCAAGATTCCGATCTCCCTGATCGAGTGCAGCCAGGTATTCATAGTACAGACTGCGCTCACTGCACGTGACGGTCAGCCAAGCCAGGAACGTGCCATCCGATGACCGCAAGGCCTTATTGTAGAGGTAGATCTTCTTTGGAGAAGCCCCGAGCAGATCTCTGGCCAGAAGCGGCGTCCGCCCAGACTGCTCCGCGATGCACGCGGCCCAGGCGTCGCCCCTGTCATCGAGCTGCTGGACAGCCTGATACTCATCGGAGCGGATGAGCAGATGCGTCGACGGATCGTAGAGACTGATGCGGTCGATCAGAGGATTCTCTTTCTTATAGGCACGCAGCCGCTCCGCGATCTCTCTGCTGTGGGCTATCTCATCTTCCTGCATCATCGCCTGAAGCCGGTCATCAAACGAAGCATGTACCGTAGCCTGGTAGATTGACTGCCAGCCGTTGTCCACGCGCTGTCCACTGCCCTTAGCTTGTTCGTAGAGTGTATCAGCAAATTCTCGCTCAAAAAAGGAAAGGGACCGCTGCTGGAAAAAGATCGAGATGAGAAGGATGACGAAAAAATTGAGCAGCATGACTGCCGCAAACGTGCGCAATCGCAAATTCTTGTAAAAAGGGTTCACCATGCCAGGCACTCCTTTAAATATCTTTACTTTTTATTATACGGCCATCATTCCGGATTTTCCACCAATAAATCGCCAGCACCTTAATGGATATCTGATTTTTCAGCAAGACATAACACTTACAATTTTCCATTATTTCCATTGACTTTTCTCACATTTTTGTTTACACTGGCAGAGAAAGGAGTGATTCGTATGAATAAGAAGCAACGCAATGCCCTGATCACCATCGCGATTGGCGCAATCATCTGGTTTATGCCGGTCCCCGCAGGCGTCACGGTCGTGGCCTGGCACTTGGCGGCGGTCTTCATCGCCACGGTTGTCGGCTTCATCCTGCAACCACTGCCAATCGGTGCTGTCGCCTTTATCGCCATCACCTTCTCGACCCTCAGCGGCCTGCTCAAGGTCAGCGATGCACTGAGCGGCTATGGCAACTCGACCATCTGGCTGATTGTCTGCGCCTTCCTCTACTCGCGCGGTTTCATCAAGAGCGGTCTCGGCAAGCGCATCGCCTTCGGCATCATCAAGGCCATCGGCAAGAGCGCCCTGTCCCTCGGCTACGCAATTGCCTTCAGTGAACTCATCATCTCCCCCGCCACGCCATCGGCAACAGCTCGCGGCGGCGGCATCATGTACCCGATTGTCCGCTCTCTCGCCGGTGCACTCAGATCTGAACCGAACGAAACGGCTAAGAAGATTGGCACGTATCTCATGCAGGTCGGCTATCACTGCGACGCCGTCACCTGCACGATGTTCGTGACATCCATGGCAGGCAACCCGCTCTGCGTAGCACTCGCGGCCAAGACGCTCGGCGTCGAGATCACTTGGATGGGCTGGGCCAGCGCGGCCATCGTGCCGGGCCTCTTGAGTCTATTGCTCGTGCCGCTCGTCATGCTCAAATTGACGAAACCGGAGCTCGTCAGCATCCCAGATGCCAAGCACCTCGCACAGAAAGAGCTCGACGCCATGGGACCGATGTCGCGCAGTGAGAAATACCTGACGGTCGTCTTTCTCGGCTCGCTCTTCTTCTGGGCAACATCCGGCCTCACGCACATCGGCGCGACGCCAGTCGCCATGGCAGCCGTCTGTGTCATGATCATCGTCGACGTCATCAACTGGAAGGACGTCCTGAGTGAGAAGGGTGCCTGGGATGCCATGTTCTGGATGGGCTCCCTGATGACGCTCGCCTCGGCTCTCGCAAAGTCCGGCATCATCAAATGGATGGCAAACTCCGCCGGCAGCGCCATCTCCTCGCTCGGACTCGGCTGGGTCGCCTCGGCTCTCATCCTCCTGCTCTTCTACACCTACATCCACTACTGCTTCGCCAGCGTTACGGCGCGCATCAGTGCTCTTTACGCGGCCTTCATCGCCGTCAGCGTCGCCGTCGGCGCGCCGCCGCTCATGACGGCCATCATCTTCGGCATCTTCGCCGATGTGCCGATTTCCCTGACGCACTACGGCAACGGCTGCGCCCCGATCTACTACGGCGCAGGCTACGTCTCGCAGAGCGAATGGTGGAAGAACGGCTTTGTCATGACGACCATCACCACGGTCATCTACCTGACCATCGGTGCCGCCTGGTGGAAAGTCATCGGCCTCTGGTAATCCTGAAACTTCATGCAGTCATCATAAAAACGAATCACAAAAAGAGCGCTGTCTCGCAAACGATATGCGAGATAGCGCTTCTTTTTCATTCATTGATCTATACCATGGAAATCCTGCACGACTGCCGGGGGCTCCTCATGCTCGCCGAGCATCTTCTCCATCCAGACGACGTCGTACCAGCGGCCGAATTTGCAGCCGCTCTGGTGGAAGATGCCGACCATATTGTAGCCGAGGCGCTTGTGGAAGGCCAGGCTTCCATTCGTCAGATACGGGTCACTCTCAGTGCGCGGTACGGCGATGCAGGCATTGATATTGAGCACCCCCATCCCGCGCAGCGCGTCCTCCAAAGCTGCATAAAGCTTGCGGCCAATCCCCTGTCCCCTAGCGTCACTCGCGACGTAGATGCTCACTTCGACCGACCACGCGTAAGCCGCCCGCCCGTAAAACGCATGCGCATAGGCGTAGCCGAGCACATGGCCCGCCTGCTCTGCGACGAGATATGGGTAATGCTCGAGTATCTCTTTGCGCCTCGCCTCCATCTCCGCCGCATCCGGCGCCTCGTACTCAAAGGTGATGGCCGTCTTCTCGACATAATAAGCGTAAATGCGTGCCAGAGCCTCCGCATCCTGAGCCCGCGCCACGCGGATCTCGATGTTTCCCTCCACCGTATCAGCCTTTGAGCTTCAGGCCATCGTGGAATGCCTTGCCGACGACGGGACCGACGATGCGGTACGTCATGGTCGCGATGTCGAAGATGATGGGCTGGAGTTTGTCGTAGTCGACTTTGCCATCCGTCAGAACGGCTTCATCGGCCTGCTCGGCGACGATCTTGCCGATGAGGATGCCCGTCTCATCGTCGTAGCTCTTCATCTCGCACTCAAGCGTCACGGGGAATTCTTCGATGATTGGTGCATTGACGTGCGCGCTCTTGTGCGTGTGGCAGCCAGCCTTCTCGATCTTGTTGACCTTACGGCCTGTCTCGACACCGAAGTAGTCGGCAATCTCGACGGTGTCCTTCGTCGCAAACGCCACGGTGAATGCCTTCGTCTTCTTGACATTGTCCGTTGTCTTATGCGGTGCGAGGAAGAGCGTGATCTCGCCGTAATCCGACTGCGCGCCCCAGGCCGCATTCATGGCATTCGGCACGCCGTTCTCGTCGTACGTGCCGATGATGAAGACGCCCTCCGGCGCAATGCATGCCTTCTGCCCCGAAAATTCCTTGCTCATATTCATGACTTCCTTTCATTTCATGATGCTTTACTGCTGTATATTTCGCTTTCATTGAGCAAAATCCTGCTTCGTCACACGATATCGTCGCATGCGCGCAAACAAAAAACCTGCCGCAAAAAGCGACAGGCTCTATTGCTAAAGGCAATCTCATTCACTGCAGGACGGCTGGCAGCCAGGTGGCGAGATCTGGTGCGAGGCACAAGAGGACAATCTCGAGTGCCATGATGATGGCGAACGGCACGGAGCCCTGGATGATCTGGCCGATCGTGCTGTCAGGACTGATGCCCTTGATGACGAAGAGGTTCATGCCGACTGGCGGCGTGATGAGGGCCAGCTCCATGTTGATGAGCATGACGACATTGAACCAGATGAGATCGAAGCCGAGCGACTTGACGATCGGATAGAGCATCGGCAGCGTGATGAGGATGATGGAGACCGTCTCGAGCACACAGCCAAGTGCCAGGAGGACGATGTTGATGCCGATAAAGATGAGCCAACGACTGACCTGTGCATCCGTCACGAGCGCCATGAGCGCCTGCGGTGCCTGCAAGGCCGTCAGGATGAAGCCGAAGAGCATCGCGCCGATCATGATGGCGAAAATCATCGAAGTCGTCTTGACCGTATCGGCGAGAATCTCGCTCATATCGCGCAATTTTACCGTGTGGTAGACGAAGAATGTGATGATGATGCTGTAGAACGTGCCGACGGCTGCAGCCTCAGTCGGCGTGAACAGGCCCGTGTAGATGCCGCCGACGACGAGGATTGGCAGGAAGAGTCCCCAGATGTTCTCCTTGAGGATGGCCCAGCGCTCCTGCCAGCTTGCTGGTGCCTGGCGCTCCATATGGCGGCAGCGGAAGACGAGGTAGCAGATGAAGAACACTGTCATGAGGACGCCCGGCACGATGCCGGAAAGAAAGAGCTTGCCGACCGACTCGCCCGTGATGGAGCCGTAGAGGATCATCGGGATGCTCGGCGGGATCAGGATACCGAGTGTGCCGCCTGCAGCAACCGCGCCGAGGACGGTCGTGCGCTCATAGCCGCGCTTGAGCATTTCCGGGATTGCCATGGCGCCAATCGTCACAGCTGTCGCCACGCTGGAGCCCGAAATGGCGGCAAAGATCGCACAGGCGAAGATCGTCGCAACGCCGATGCCGCCCGGCAGATGGCCGAGCCACTTGCTGCCGAGATCGAAGAGCCCATTGCCTACTTTTCCCTTGAGCAGGATCTCGCTCATCAGGATGTAGAGCGGCACAGCGACGAGCACGAAATCATCGAGCGTCTTGTAGGCAATGACCGGGATCTGCGTGAATGCAGCAGGGCCACCGAGGAAAAAGAGCATGCCGAGCACGCCGCCCAAGAGGAGCACAAAAGCCACCGGCATGCCGAGCGCAAACAAAGCTAAGATGATGATGGTATAGACAGCAGACATTCAACGCACCTTCCCTTCCGGATGTTCATTGCGATCCTGATCCAGCGGCAAGCGCAGCAGCTCAAAGAGAAACCGACGGGCAATCTCGCCGAGCAGCAGGAATGAACCGAAGACGAGCGCAAACTGCGGGATAAAAAGCGGGAAGCGCAGGATGGACGGTGACAATTTATGATAGACATACGACGAGGTCACGAGATCCATGCTCTCCGTCATGAAGATCAGGAAGAGCAGGAACGAGATCACATTGATGATCATGTCGACCTTGCGCTTCGTCTCCGGCGCCAGGCGCCCCGCAAAGATATCCACGCGCACATGGGTATTGTCGCGGAACGCAACAGCGAGGCCGAGGAATCCGGCAACGAGGATGGCGTACGTCGAAACCTCGAGCACCCACTCGGTCGGCGAATGGAAGAAATCGCGCACAATGATCTCGTAACAGATAATCAAGGCCGTAATGAGCAGCAGGCAGCCAGCCAGGACAGCGGCCGCGCGTGTAATCTTGCCGAGTATGCGGTCATAGAGCAGAACGATATCCTTGAATGTCATGAAAGTCCGCTTCCTTTCTCAAAAAACTCAATTCACGGGTCACTGATCGGCCGCGAGACACTGATCGACGAGCTGGCGGCCAAGGTCGCCCATCTTGCGGATGAAGTTCTCGCGGACCGGCATCGTCGCTTCCTGCCACTTCGGGATATCCTCCGGCGGAATCTCGTAGACTTCCATGCCGGCGTCGCGGAGTTTCTCCATGCAGGAACGGTCTTCCTGGCGTGTCTGCTCGCGCAGCTCGTCGCGCGTCTCCTTGGCGCATTCCTCGACAATCTGCTTCTGTTCATCCGTCAGGCGGTCCCAGGAACTGCCATTGACGGCCAGCACGAACTCGCAGTACGCATGATTCGTCATCGTGAGGTACTTGGCGACTTCGTAGATCTTTCTCTGGTACATGGCCGTCGTTCCGGAAGTCTGGCCATCGATCGTGCCGCGCTGCATGGCTATGTAGACCTCACTCGAACTCATCGTGACAGGCGAAGCGCCGAGTGCCTTGATGGTCTCAGCCGGGATCTGGCCGTAGCCGCGCAGCTGCAGTCCCTTGAAATCCTCCGGCTCCTTGAGCGGACGCTGGTTGTTGCAGAACTGCACGTAGCCGTAATCCACCCAGATCAGCGGATGAACGCCCTTGCGCTCCATCTCGCTCGTCAGCGTGCGGCCGAGACTTCCATCCATCGCGCGGCCGACGGCTTCATAACTGTTCAGGAGAAACGGCACATCGAGCACGTTGAGCGCCGGCACGACGGTCGTCCACATCGCCGTGGAATTCAGGCCCATGTCGAGGCCGCCCGTCATGATGGCATCATTCATGCTCTTGTCGGTGTAGAGCTGACCGGCCGGGTACGTCGTGATCTTGATGCTACCATTCGAACGTTCATTGACGCGCTGTGCAAAGCGCTCCATGCCCTGCGATAGGTAATGATCCTGTGGCAAGTGGTAGGCGAGCTTCAGCTCGACAGGTCCACCCTGCGCGGCCTGATGTTCGCGAGCCATCTTGCCGAGTCCACAGCCCGATAGCAGCAGGGAACAGCCCACCATAATAGACAACAAGCAAATGATTCCTTTCTTTCCCCAATTCCTCATCGTTACTGTACACCTCCATAATTCAAATGTCTTTTATGAATGCATTATCTTTTAAGTAGATGCGACGTTCTGTAATGTTGATGGACCCTAGTGTACATCACTTGAATACAAAATGCAAGCTATTGCGCGATAAAAAAATCTTTCTAAAAATCACAATAAAACAACAGGCATATTGCCGCGATATCGGTCATACAGGCATAAAAAAACTGCTGAGCGCTTTTCCAGCAAACTCAGCAGTCTTATCCGATTGGCGTCAGGCTCAGCCCGCGTAGGCCAGGACGACCTTGAGGACATCCTGTGCGATGCTCTTCTCCTCGACAATGGACCAGTAGTGCGTATCATCCTCGTAGATGTCGCCCGACTCAGCGGCATTCTTCTGCTCGAGGATGTACCAGGCCCCGCGCCCCGTGTTGTACCAGAACTTGTAGACGTACGGATACGTCTTGTTCTTGATGTTGTCCGTGTAGTAGACGCCGACATTGATGTGCTCTGCGTCCGGGCGGTATACCGTCGAGGTGTCGACGACGTACTTCTCGTCGACGTGCTGCTCATACGCCGTTACATAGGCCGCCGAGCAGGCCGTCGGCACATAGACAGCCGCGACTGCTGCGACGAGCATCGCCAAAAAGCTCAACTTCATGATCTTCATGAATGTTCCTTCTTTCTTGTGGGAGGTTCCCGTATTCCAACGCTTCTAGTATACAAGTCCGGCCTTCAAAATACAAGTAGCTCAGTCAAAAAGCCTCTTCCGCAGCAGATGCGCGAAGAGGCTTTGACACGCCTGCGAAGGAATAGTCACTCTCCTGACAATCAGAGCTTGAGCATGAACACCTTGTCGCCGCTCCCCGCCTCCTTGGCTTTGCTGGAGCTTTCCTTCACGATGGCCAACACCTGATTCCCTCCATAAGGCATCATCTGGACGTCGTTCTGGCCGTCAAACAGCTTGTCCGCACTGATCCTGTCGACAAAGGAACCGTCTTTTTTGTTGAAGATATTAATCTTGCGGATGTTGCCGTCGAATACGAAGAGGTAGTCATCCGTGACGGCTACGTCAAACGCGCTGGCCAGGAAGCCCGGCTTGCGGTCAGGGTCATTCTTGCGGCCGAGGATATACGCTTGTGTGCCGTCCAGGCTGTAGGCGGCGACAGCGCCGACGCTCATCTTGCCGTCCAGGGTGCTGCCGAACAGATAGACATTCTGGCCATCGCAGGCAAGACCGTCCGGCGTCGTGAGCAGTTTATCGCGCTCTTTCGGGATGACGGTGCCAATCTCCTGCGAGACTTTTCCATCCGCAATGGCATAGCGCACAATGGCCTGCGCATTGTAGAACGACACAGCTTCATCCTTGCCCGGTACGCCAACCATGCCGCGAACATTCTTCTCGTAGAACGGCTTGCTGGTTCCATCCGAAGCGACAGCATTGACCTTGCGCTTGGCATCGGTGTAGATCAGTTCCTTGCCGTCATTGGAGAGGAAACTCTCTTCCGGCACATCTTTGACGAATTCCGCATTCGTGATCTTGAGGTTATCATCCTCGAGCTTCGCCTCGAGGATGGTCCCCGTGTTGGCATTGCGGATGTAGATGGTATCCCCAATCTTCGTCATAGCGCCGGTGCGGTGGAACGTCTTCGTGATGACGATCTTGTCGGTGTTGTTGATCTTAGCCAGCGAGAGTTCCTTGCCCTGCTCCAGCTTCACCGGCTCGTAGTTCAGGGTGATCTTTGGCTTCTGCGGCTCTGGATCCTTCGGCTTGTCTGTACTCGAGTTGTCGCAGCCGAGCACGAGCACAGCGATCAGCAGTCCGATTATCAGGGCGGCAACGCGTTGCAACTTCCTCATGGTCATCCTCCCCTTCTTTTTCTTCTTTTCCATCACATCTCACGATTCTTTCTTTGCCTTCGGCTGGCGCTTGATCTGGGTGTAAAGGAAGGTATCGTTGCTGTCGACGAGAGAGAAACTTTCTTCCTCAAGGTAGGAGTCAGCCTTGACGGCCTTGTGCACATTGCTCATGCCGGCAATCAGGATATAGCGCACGAGGAAAGCGGCGCCGAGTGCCAGCACGAAGGAAATCCCTAGGATCTTTGCAGTCATAAAGAGCCCCCCTTACGTCGTCATGAAATACTGCACGATGAAGTAAAGCACCGGCCAGAATACAGCGAGCGCAATGGCGGGATAGAGCCACGACTTGCGCTTGTCGATCGGCAGGCTGCCGACGAACTTGCCCGTCTGTCCATTCATCATGAAGGTGTAGGGCTTGCCCTCGTAGCGCGTCGTCAAGATCCAGACCGGCATCATCGCGTAGGATATCGCGGCGCTCTCGCGCAAGAAGGACGGGTCGCCTGTAAGCGAGCAGCGGTCGTATCCCTTGACAGTCTTCTGCAGCGTGTCGATGGCCGTCGAGCGCATGCGGTCGTCGGCGCGCGGGATGCTCGCCTCCGCATCGACATCGTACTTGTCGGCCAGATGGCCTGTGAGGTAGGCCGAGGAAAACGGTACGAGTTCTGCATAATCGAACGGCTCGATGCTGTCCATGTACGCATCGTCCATGCGCTCGCTGCCATCGACAGGGATGCGCGCGAAGTGCATGGAACCGGCGCGCTCGCACTGGTAGACGCTCGTCTCCGTGATGATCTCATCCGCCGTCTCGCGGCGCACATCGTTCTCGGCGCGGAAATTGGCCCTGGCAAAGACATCGGCGTCAAAGAGCCAGAATGGCACGTACATCGCCTGGATGTCCTTCGTGCGATTGGCCCCGGCAAAGCCGTCGGGCAACAGATACTTGCCCTTGTAGAAGGATTGCAGCGCCTCCTGCGCCTCTTTCTTCGTCTTCTTGAACGGGAGGATGAAGTCCGGCTTCACCATTCCCTCGAATTTTGCCGGCATCATGTTGGGGCTGCCGCAGTAGGCACATTCTGTCGCCATCGTATTGCCATCGGAAACGAGCTCGGCGCCGCACGAGGAGCAGGTCTGCATGGCCATGGCGCTGCTCTCCTCTGGCGACCACTCGCCGCCCGCTGCGGCAGTGTCAAATTCGGCTTCCTTTGTTTCGGCAGCGCGCCTGGCGGCTTCCTGATCCCGGGCGAACATCGCCTCGATGGCCGCGATCTCAAATTCGGTGCCGCAGTACTCGCAGCTGACCGTATCGCGTCCCGGCTGGAAGGAAAGCGGCGCACCGCACTTCGGGCATTTATAGCTGACTGACGATTCGGCCACGATACTCACCTTCTTCTCTCTTCATCTGCTCTTTCTATCGATTCTTTATTGATGCATTGCAGACGCTATGCATCACTGCTTGTCACTCTCATCGAACGGGTCGCCGCACTCCGGGCAGAACTTCGGCGGGTGCTTCGGGTCCTTCGGTTCCCAGCCGCACTTGTCGCAGCGGTAGAGCGGCTCGCCCGCTGGCTTCTTCGCGCCGCACTCCATGCAGAACTTGCCCTTGTTGACCGTACCGCAGCTGCAGGTCCAGCCATCAGAGGCGGGTTTTGGCTGCGGCTTGCCACACTCCTCACAGAACTTTCCCGCATTGCCCGCATGACCGCACGAGCAGGTCCAGACTGCCTGTGCCTGCGGCGGCGCTGCCTGCTGCGATGCCGGTGCCTGCTGCATGGGCGGTGTCAGCGGGTTGCCCTGAGAGGGCGCCCCCTGGCCGAATGCGCCCATCGCACCGGCACCCATCTGCCCGGCCATGCCCATGCCCATGAAGCCGAAGGCACCGCCCATGCCAGCCTCATTGCCGGCTGCCGTGCGCATCGCATCGGCCGTCGCCGTCGCCAGGCGCCCGGCCCGCATGTCAGGATTGCTCATGATGGCGCTGTCCTGGATCTCCTTGATGCGGCGCTCATCTTCTTCCTCGGCCTTGACCGACGAGACGCCGAACGAGACGATCTCGATGCCGCGCTTCTTGCCCCAGTCTTCCGAGAGCTCCTCGCTGAGCTCATTGCGGATATCCTTCGTGTAGTTGATGAGCTGGGTGTAGCGGATGCCCTTGGCCGCGATGCGCCCGAAGGCCGGCTGCAGGGCCGTCAGGAGCTCACTTTTTAGCTGCGAGTCGATCTCCGAGCGCTCGTAGACGGTGTCGAAGTTGCTGCAGACGTTCGTGTAGAACAGAATGGGATTCGCGATGCGATAGCTGTATTCACCGAAACAGCGGATGTTGACGTTCAGCATGTACGGTCCGATCATCGTCTCGAACTGGATGGACTGTGGCGTGCCGTACTTGTTGCCCATGATCTCTTTCGTGTTGAAGTAGTAGACGCGCTGATCCTTCGGCGCATCGCCGCCGAACGTGAAGCGCTTGCCCATATTGCGGAAGACAGCCTTGAGGTCACTCGCCAGGTCGCCGCCAAAGACAGTCGGCTCTGTCGAGCTGTCGTAGATGTACTCGCCCGGCTCGGCACAGATCTCGACGACCTTGCCCTGCTCGACGATCATCATGCACTGGCCCTCATTGACGACGATGACCGAGCCCTTCGTGATGATATTGTCCTCGCCCGAGGTATTGGAGCTCCTGCCCCGCGAACTCGTGCGCTTCTGTCCTTTTGCGGCCAGCGTGTCCTTGTCGAGGCTGTCACAGTAGAGGAATTCTTTCCACTGATCGGCCATGACGCCGTCTGCTGCGCCCATTGCTGCCTTGATGAGACCCATGATAATCCTCCTTTTCTAACTAGTCAGAACAACGGCTCAGAATGCGACCTGCGGGACTTCCTTCGCCTTCTCCTCCGCCCGGAACTGCGGAAGCGGCCGCATGCCCATCATGTCGGCGAAGAACGTCCCCGGAAATGTCTGTATCTTGATGTTGTAGAAGCGGATGGCCTCATTGTAGTCCATGCGCGCGACGGCGATGCGGTTCTCCGTGCCGCTGATCTCGCGCATGAGCTCTGTGAACTGCGTGTTCGCCTTGAGGTCCGGGTAGTTCTCTGCGATGGCTATGAGCTTGCCGAGCGCACCTGTAAGCTCCGCATCGGCTGCGCCGAGCTCTTCCGGAGAGCCAGCGTTCATGAGCCTTGCACGCGCATCCGTGACGGCCTTGATCTGGGCTTCTTCATGCTTCATGTAGCCCTTGACCGTGTTGACGAGATTCGGGATGAGATCAGCCCGCCGCTGCATCTGGTTCTCCACCTGACCGTAAGCCGCATCGACATTGAGCCGCGCGCTCTTCACCGAGTTGTACTGGTACCCGAAGAACAGGCAGAAGACGAGGAACAGCCCTATAAGAATTGTCCCACCTTTCATATATATCCTCCTTCCCGACGCCCATCCGGACGCTCCCTTTGCTGTCGCTATCTTGCATTCTAATCGGACTCTTATGCTTTACCATCCCCCCGAAGCACCGCCGCCGCCACTGCGGCCCCCGCCAAAGGAGCCGCCGGACCCGCCCGAGCCACCGGAGCTGTGCCGCTTGCTACCGTCATTGCCCGACCGCCCCGCTCCCGTGCCGCCAACCGAATCCGAAAAGAGGTGGCCAGACGACAGGAGATGCAGGATGCCCTTCAGGGTGTCCCAGACCGCGTAGACGAGCAGCGCCATGAGGCCGAAGAAGATGGCTGCGCCGAGCAGGATACTCCAGAACGAGGCGTCCGCCTCTTCTTTGACATTCTCGGGGACCTCGGCACCGTACTCCTCATACGCCTTCTGCGTGAGTTTTGCATAGGCCACGACAATGGCTTCGGAGTAGTTCTCACTCTTGAAGTCTGCCTTCATGTCATCGAGCACGGAACCCGCATAGCCATCGGTGATGGCACCTTCGAGGCCGTAGCCGACCTCAATGCGGAACTTGCGGTCCTCCTTGGCGATGAGCAACAGCACGCCGTTGTTCTTCTCGGCATCGCCGATGCCCCAGTTGCGGAAAAGCGTTGTCGCGTATTCCTCAATGGAAGCGCCATCAAGAGAGGAGATGGTCACGACGACAACCTGAGCCCCCGTCGCCGCATCAAGCCCCCTGCCCATCTCCGCAATCTTTGCCGCATCCTCATTTGAGATCATCGCAGCCGTATCGGCCACGTACGTCATCTGAGCGGGCTTCGGCAGGACTGCCGGCGCGGCCGCAGCCACGGCGGCAAGCGCGATGAGCAGCATCAAGATTATGCCAACCACATAAGAGCGGCTTTGAAGTAAGCTCTTTCTATCCATCGCTCTCATCCCCTTTCGTTATCAGTATACTGCCAAGGGAGGTGCGACCGTACTGTCATAAATGACAGGTAGGCAAAAAAAAAAGAAGCTGGGCTATCAGCTTCTCACTATGATGATCCCTCAATCTTTCGGGGCAGGGCAGACCCCCTCTATTGTCAGCGTGAATGAAGGCTGCGGCGATATGGTCATGTGTGCGCCCAGCAACTTGACACGCCGGATGATGGCCGAGAGGCCGCTGCCGGGGTGGAAGTCCGGCGGCGCACCGCAGCCGTTGTCGGCGATGCGCAGACCCGTCTCGCTCATCGTCACCTCGACGGTATCCGCATGGCCGTGGCAGATACCATTCGTCGCTGCCTCGCGCAGGATCTCCACGAAGGCGAGCGCCGTCGTGCGCTGCGCAGGCAGCTGTCCCGTGAGCTGGACTTTCACGCCAAATGCCTCATAGGCCCGAACGAGATCCTCCAGGAGCTCCTGCGGCGATTCTTCCTCGAACCAGATCTCTTCGAGCACCATGTCGACCGTGGGCACAAGCTTGGCCGCCTCCAAGGGCTCCGGCGCGGTCAGCAGTCTCTGCAGCATGCTGATGCGGCTGCCCATGATGTCGTGCACGCGGACGCGCACCTTCTCGAGCGTCTTGAGGCGCTCCTGCTCGACAGCCGATTGCAGCAGGCGCTTTGTCTCAGCAGCCTGCTCGGCCAGCACTGCGTTCTTCGCTTCGAGCTCGCGCGTGACGGCGTCGAGCTCTGTCACATTGGAGGCCGTGATCTCGATGCAGCCGCCCTTCATTGCCTTGCGCCGCAGGAGCCAGGCGCTGTGACGGAAGCGAAAGATCAGCGTCCCCGAGGCCTTGGCCGAAACACGCTTCCCGGCGATGGCCTCGAGGCACTGCCAGAAGGCCTCGGCATTGCGGAATTGCACACCGGCAATCCCTTCCATGAAGTCAAGCATCGAGAGATTTGCCAGGACGATGCGCCCATCGCCGTGTGCGAAGAGAATGCCCTCCGGCAACGTGTCGAGCCCTTCGCGTATCCGCTCGCGCTCTGCTCGCGGGCGCCGCCAGAGAAATCGCCAGCGAGCGATGAGCAGCAGCGCCGCCATCGGTGTGCTCCACGGGAAATGATTGGACAGCGCGCCAAGAGCCATCACAGCTGCTGCAAAGAGCAGTGCAGCCTGCGCGATGCAGCGGCCCTTGATGAGCGTGCGCATCTCTTGCCTGCACAGATGCCAGAGGCCTGCGAAAGAGAGTCCTAGAGCCGGGATGAGCAAGAGCGGATGGAGTCCCCGGACCGCGATATGGACCGCAGCGGCGCGCATATCGAGGCAGTCGAGCAGTAAATCACAGGCGAGCAGCACCGCCGTTCCCTCAAACCAGACCGAGGCATCGCCGGGCACGCGGCACACATAGGCTGCCCGCAGCCCAGATGCGGTGCAGATGACAGCCAGGAAGGCAAGCGGCAGCATGGCAAAGGCAAAACCGTAATCGCTCATGGCGCCGCCTCCCCTCGGGCAATGGCACATGTGACGGACACGGCATAGCCGAGGTCCCTGCACGAGATCAGAGCCGCCTCATGCTTTTCCTGCCAGAGAGACTGCCATCGATCCATCCACGCGTCGTGCCCATCCACTAGGAACGTCACGCTCTTCTCTCCCATCGTCACATACACTTCCTGGGCGGCCTGGCTGCGCGCCGCCTCGGCGAGGAATGTCACCAGTGCATCGAAGGCCAGAAGCGCCCCCTGTGCCGGCAGTACCTTCGGCATATTCCAGGTGATGGCCGCATGCACATGGAAGGCGCGCAGTGCCGAACAGATTTCCGAGGCAGCCATCTCGAGCTCTTCGATCGCGATTGTCCCGCTCTCCTCGCTCTTCAGGAAGAGCACACAGCGCTTCTTCGTATATGTCGCGAGCAGGTTGAGCTTGTGGACCGCATGCTCTCTCTCCTGCCCTTCGGTGCGCAGGATCTCCTCGCGGAACTCCCGGAAGTACGGCCGCAGTTCTTCAAGAAGTGCCTCGACCTCCCGGCGCAGGCGCTGGTGCATCGCCGCTGCTGTCTGCTGGCGGCGGAGATGCACTGTGCGCCGCAGATAGCGGCTCCTGCGCTCTAGTGCGCGGTTTGCCTGCGCGAGACTGCGCTGGCGTTCATGCAGCAGGCTCATGTCCTCATACCAGACGAGGGTGCCGCCACCCGGCACCTCCATCTTGGAGATGCGGCAGTCACGCCGTGCCCCCTGCTCCGGTGCTGCCTTCGAGACGAGGCGCACAGCCCCCCTTGCATCGAACAGCATGAGACCAAGCGATGCCTCGCGGAAGAATACCTCGTGATCGTGATTCGACGGCATGAGCCCCGTCCGCAGGCAGAGTTCGAGCAACAGCAGAAAGAAGCCCGTCGTCGTGAGCGTCACGTCGATGCGCACGGCAGGCAGAAAATTGTAAAAGATAGAATAGAGAAGGAACAGGATGCAGCACACGACAGGCAGCACCATCTGGAAGCGCCAGATTTTCTGCAGCTTCGCCTTGATCCAGAGGATTGCCAATGCCGTAAAGACTTCCAGGAACCAGAGGGTCCAGTAGGCATAGGCACCCCATTCAACCTCCTCTTCCCAGTCGCTGCCCTCCCTTTCCTGCGGGAACGAGAAGAACTGCTCATGCCAGTCATTCGTCAGGATGGCGATGGCCAGTGCGAGATTCAGGACGAGCAGTGCGAAAAGATGCACCGGAAGCCTCTGCGCGACAGCATCACGGTCGGCCACATGCGCAATCCATAGCAGTGCGACAGGCAGGGCCGCGCGGAAGATGTAATAGAGATACCAGAGCAGCCTCAGCAATGTCTCATCCGCATCCAGCACAGCCGGCTCGGCCATGTACTTCAAGAGGCGCACGGATTGCCAGGCGAGCAGCGCGGCAAGGAGCAGCCGGATGGCCCGGCGCGCGCCGCGGTGGAGGAAGCGCGCCCGGAGCGATTCACCCCAGAGCACGGTCAGAGCCGGCATGAGCACATATGCAAGATGGCGCAACCAGACGACATCCATACCATCACCTCCATTCCACATTCCTACTCTCGAACATTCCCTCGCTGCATCTCTTATGATACAATGAGAATAACCCAATTTGAACGAGAATCCACCCTCGCGCACCAAGAAAGGGGATACGTATGATGACCCACCAGAAGGCACGCCTGACCACACGAAATCTCTGCCAATGCCTCGGCGCCTTCGCCCTGCTGTTGAGCGCCTCCTCCACAGCCGCCGGAGCAGATGCCAGCTTCCAAGAACTCGAGCAGCAGGGCACGCTTGACAAACGAGAGCCTGCCCGTGCGGATGACGGAAAAAACTATCCGCGCCTTGTGCTGCACGGCGACTACCGCTTCCTCTACGGCAAGGGACGCTTCCACGCAGATGTACCCCAGGACCTCGGCGGGCCATACCGACGCGTCGACCAGGATCACTTCCGCGCCGAACAGCGCCTGCGCATCTTCCCGTTCCTCGAAACGAGCGGAAGCACGAGCATCCGCACGATGCTTGAGGACAAGCGCGACCGCAAGGACGAATCGCGCCGGCAGCGCCTGAAGCTCTCACGCCTCTACGTACAGCATGAGAACACCCACACGAAGCTCGAAGCAGGCCGCTTCAACTACTACCTCATGGACGGCAATGTCATCGACAAGCGCATCGACGGCCTGCGCTTCCGCACAGGAGACGTCGACTGGCCGCAGGGCAGCCTGGCCGTCTTTGTCGGCCGCACGACAGATGAGCCGGACAAACAGAAAGACGGTGTCTCGCTGCTCTGGAAGAAGCGCCTCGGCAAGATGGACGCCAGTGCCGCCTATCTCGATTTCCGCCAGCGCGAGGACCTGCCGGCCAGCCTGCCAAAACTCCATAAGTCTGGGATAAAGGCAGGCCGCGATGGCGATGGCTTCGACCGCCAGCACATCGCCTCGCTCGCCGCCCACTACCATCCCACCGAAAAATGGGAGCTCGGGCTCGAGGTCCTGCATTCAGACGGCCGCCACAACGCCGACGATTACCGCGAATCAGAGCGCGGCTTCGTCGCACTCGTACAGTATGGGGTGCTCGATGAAGCGCGCGCCGGCAGCTTCTCGACCTGGCTCCGCTATTACGACCAACCATCGTCGTCCGTCCTCTACCCGACGATGGATGCTGACAGCACCTTCTTCCGGCGCCAGGGCTTCCGCGGCTGGGGCGTGCGCACCGACTACGTCATCGCGCCGGGCCTTGCCTGCGCCGTCGAGGGATTCCGCCTTGAGAACCGCAGCGAGGGAGCCCAGCTTCGCGCGATGCACGAGTACATCCTCGGCACGAGCGTCACAGCCTACTTCTGACCTCGCGCAAACGTGCGTTTTAGGTACAATTTCAGGTACAATCAGGAGAATACCGTATCATCGCGCTCGCATTCATTCTGCGTCTCTGCGCTCGTCAGCCCCTTCTCGGCCGCTTCTACGGCAAGGCCGACCACGCTCTTGTGGCCGGTCTTTTCGAGCATATTGGTGATGTGGAAGCCGACCGTCCGCTTCGAGATGCCGAGCAGCTCGGCAATCTCCTCGCGCGACTTGCTGCGGCAGATGAGCTGCAGGATCTCGAGCTCGCGCTCCGTCAGGTTGGCCTCCGCCGCGCCGAACGTATCCCGGCCGCGGATGACCGGGAAGACGTGCTCCCCCGCCATCGTCCGCCGGATGCAGTCGATGAACGCCTCCCCCGCGGCTTCCTTATAGATGAAGCTGTCTGCACCAGCATCCCTCGCCCAGCCGACGAAGGCCAGCTCCGACATGCCCGTCATCATGACGACGCGGATCTTTGGGAAGCGCTCTTTGAGCCTGCGGCAGATCCGGATGCCGCTCGTGCGACTCTCCATGCAGATATCCATGAGCACCAGGTCCGGCCGATAGCGCAGGCATGCCTCCTCCGCCAGCTCGGCCAGCGCGCACGTCGCGCAGACGGCAATGTCCGGCACCGGCTCAAAGACCTTCTTGAGCCCCTCCAGCAAGATCCTCTGGTCGTCCACGAGCAGGATGTCAATCATCGCACTCCCTCCCATTCCATCGTATTTCTTCTATTGTATCATAGAGAAGAGTCAGAAGGAACCGCACGTTGTACCTAAAACGCACTTTTCAACGCCACCTGAAATGTACCTTTCAGTCAAGCAGGAGTGACTCGCCAACATCTGGCATGATGTGTGGTATAATAAAAAAATACTCTCATGAAAGGACTTGATTCTCTGAACAAGAAATACCTCTATCTGCTCGCTGCGGCGCATCTGAGCAATGACATCAACACGGGTTCGCTGCCCGCCCTGCTGCCGTTCTTCGTCAGCTTCTACGGCATGGACTACACGGCCATCGCGGGCCTGATGTTCGCCTCCTCGTTTCTGAGCTCCATCATCCAGCCCTTGTTCGGCTATCTGGCCGACAAGGGCTCGCGCCAGTGGTTCATGGCCGTCGGCGTCTTCTTTGCCGGCACCTCGTTGGCTCTGACGGGCTTCGTCTCCGACTACTGGCTGATCTTCGCTGCCGTCACGATCATGGGCATCGCGACGTCCATCTTCCATCCGGAGGCCGCCCGCTGCGTCAACGGCGTCTCGCAGGGCGCGCGCGGCAAGGGCATGAGCATCTTCAGCGTCGGCGGCAACGGTGGCTTCGGCTTCGGGCCACTCCTCGCCGTCTTCCTCGTCACGACCTTCGGCATGCACGGCCTCGCTTTCTACGGCATCACGGCCATCTGCATGAGCGTCCTGCTGCTCATCGCGGCCCCGCACCTGCGCCGCGCCATTGAGCGCAACAAGAAAGAGACGGCTGTTAAGACCGGCGCGGGGCAGAGTGACGACCGCCCTGCTGCCACGAACGACTGGCACGCCTTCGGCCGCCTCTTCCTCGTCATTCTCTTCCGCTCGACCGTCTTCACGGGCCTCTCGAGCTTCCTGCCGCTCTTCTGCATCCAGGCGCTCGGCACGAGCGAGGCCATCGGCTCGATGACGCTCTCCATCATCAGCATCGCCGGCGTCGCCGCCACGCTCTTCGGCGGCTGGTTCGCCGACCGCCACGGCTACCGCAAGACGCTGCGCCTCGGCAGTGTCCTGCTCGTACCGTTCCTCGCCATCGCCGTCTTCTCCCACAGCATCTACGCCGTCTACGCCATGCTGCTGCCGATGAGCTTTGCCATGCTCGCGCCGTACTCCTCCTTCGTCGTCATCGGCCAGGAGTACCTCGCCAAGAACATCGGCTTCGCCTCCGGCGTCACGCTCGGCATCTCGATGAGCATCGGCGGCATCATCGCCCCCGCCCTCGGCCACTACGCCGACACCTACGGCATCGCCGCCGTCATGGCCCTGCTCGTCCTAATTGCCGCCATCTGCGCCGCAGCCACCTTCCTGCTGCCCGCCAAGAAGCATCAATGAGAATATAGCACCCCCATACATACATGAAAAGGCCTGCA
>NZ_DGWR01000002.1:46166-87436 GCF_002395285.1 Mitsuokella sp. UBA4253
TGCAGGCCTTTTCATGTATGTATGGAAATCAGATGAACAGGATTGTATCGCCGACCATGAGCCGCGGGGCGTGCCCGCCCTTGAGCGCCATCTGGCCTGGCATCTCCGTCTTTTCCTGATTGAAGATCAAGGTGACATGGCCGTGCTCGCGCAAGGTCTGGTTCGCAATCTGGCCGACATCCGTGACCGTGTACTCCCGGTCTGCAATGATCAAGCGGTCACCCGGCACGATGTCTTCCGTCAGATTTCCCTTCGTATGGGAGATGACCATGTTCTCATAGGCGGGTGGAACATCTTTATCGAACAAGATCAGACTGTCGCGGATCTTCATGAACGACAGTACAGAATCTCCGATAGCCGTTACAGTCGCTTCGTATTTCATAGGTTATACCTCCAAGGATTACAAGATCTGAGCAATCAGCAAGGTCAGGCTAATTGCCGTCAGCGAGGCCACGCATGTCGCTGCCGTATACGACTTCAGGGCACCCTGCACCGTCAGGCCGAAATACTCCTTGACAATCCAGAAGCCGGAATCCGTGACGTGCGAGAAGCAGATGGCACCGGAACCGACTGCCAGGCAGACGATAGCCGGGTCGAGATTCGGATACTGCGGAAGCATCGGCAGGACAATGCCAGCAGAGGTCATCATCGAGACTGTCGCCGAGCCGACAGAGAAGCGCATGATTGCTGCTACGAACCACGCCAGCAGCAGTGGATTCATGTCAAGGGAAGTCAGGATCTCACCGAGCTTGACACCGAGGCCGCTGTCCAGCAGCACCTTGTTGAAGGCACCGCCTGCACCGATGACAAGCAGGATGCCTGCGACCGGACCAAAGCACTGTTCCGTGTACTTCAATAGGTCCTGCATCGTCTTGCCACGGCAGATGCCGAGCGACCAATAAGCGAAGAATGCCGAGATCAGGAGAGCCGTAATCGGGTTGCCGATGAAGTCGACCCATACGCCAACTGGCGAATCCTTCCAGGGAGACAGCGCGAAGATGGTCTTTGACACCATGATGAGCATCGGCAAGAGAATCGTGAACAGCGTGATGCCGAAATTCGGCAGCTCACTATCCGGCACTGGCTTCTCGCCCTCGCGCAGCGTGTCAAGGTCCGAATGGATGCCCTTGGAAACAAAGCGCGTCCAGATTGGGCCGCCCACAGCTGCACAGATGGTGCAGACAACGAGGCCGAGCAGGATGACTTCACCGACATCGGCACCGAGTGTCGCCGTGATGGCCATGGCAGCCGGATGTGGCGGCAGCATGCAGTGGACGACCTGCAGCGAGATGCCAATCGGCACGCCGATGCGCACGATGGAAAGGCCCGTAGCGCGCGCCACGCTGATGACAAGTGGAATCAGGAGGACAAAGCCAACCTGGAAGAACACAGGGATGCCCGTGATTAGGCCGACGACCATCATGGCCCAGTTCGCGCGCTTCTGGCCAAAGCGAGCGATCAAAGTACGTGCCAGGCGCTCAGCGCCGCCGGAAGTCTCGAGCATCTTGCCGAGGATACTGCCAAATCCGAGTACCGTCGCCAAGAAGCCCAGTGTGCTTCCCATACCAGCCTCAATGGACTTGCAGATGCCATTGAGCGGCATCCCTGTCACGAAGCCCACATAGAAACAGACGATGACCAGGCTGACAAATGCCTGTATATGCGCCCGCATGATCAAGAATACGACGAGCATGATGGCTGAAAGCAATGTGCCTACTAAGAAAGCCGTTTCCAAAATCGTTCCCCCATTTCTTTCTGCAATATCTGGTACGCCCTCTATAAAGGCCGGCTACGCGGCACTCACTTCAGGTCAAACCAGTCGAGATACTCCCGCACGACGTTTTCCATCGCCGACTCTGCCTGCTTGGCAACCTGCTCAAAGCGGAGATTCGGGTCATCCTGTGCAGTGAGATACTCCCGAGCCGCGCGGACACCGCTTGTCGACACCTCCGTATTGATGTTGATCTTCCGAATGCCGCGGCGGATGGCCTCCTGCAAAGTGTCGCGCGAGATACCCGAACTGCCGTGCAGGACGAGGGGCGTCTCCACAGACTGCGCGATGGCAGACAGGCGCGCAAGGTCCAGATGCGGCGTTCCCTTATAGAGGCCATGTGCATTGCCAATCGAGATGGCCAGCGCATCGACACCCGTCCCTTCTGAGAATGCCTGTGCTTCCTGCGGAGTCGTATAGCTTCTCGGATCACCCGGGTCACCAGAGCCGTCTTCATCATTGAGGTAGCCGAGCTCACCTTCCACACTGACCGAGACGAGATGCGCTATGTCCACGATTCTTGCAGTCGAGCAGATATTTTCCGCAAGCGGCTTCGACGAGCCGTCAAACATGATGGAAGTAAAACCGGCGCGTATCGCCCGCAGGACGGTCTGCTCCTGCTTCGTGTGGTCAAGATGGAGCACAACTGGCTGCGGAGTCGCCGCTACATACGACTTCACCAGAGCGGCCATTGCCTCGAGCGGCATGTGCCTGTCATATTTTTCCCCAAAGGCCAGGATGACAGGGTGACTGCCATCCGTAGCCTTCAGGACAGCCTGGACGGATTCGACATTGTAGACATTGAATGAACCAATAGCACAATGGCGTTCTTCCGCCAGGCGCAAGATTTCCTGAAGATTGACCAGCATATCATTTCTCCTCGAGCTTCGCTACAATGTCGCGCAGGGTAGTGACAGCGCCGACATTGCCAGGGAAGATGATGTAGCTCATGCCCGGGAACTTGCTTTCAGCACCAGTCTTCCAGACAGGGATGCCCGGTGCAACCTGACCAAGGACAAGAGCGCGCTTGACCGAGAGTCCTTTCGTGCCGACATCGCTCGACGTGATGCCACCCTTCGCGATAAGGAAGGCAGGCTGGATGGAGAGACGGCTGACAATGCTCGTGATGGCCTCCGATATCTTGACAGAGACACGCAGCGACTCTTCTTCCGAGCCAGCATCAAAGCGCTTGCGTCCCGTGTAGACCGCTACGGTCTGACCGTTCTCGATGGCCTGCTCCACATCGCCTACGACTCGCCTCAGTTCTGCTTCGAGCTTCTCCGGCTCTAAGACGAGCATGTGATTGAACTCGATAAACTTGACATCCTTGAGCTCCTTGAGCTTGGCCAGCTGATCCGTCGTCTTCTTGACGTGCGAGCCGATGATGATGAGGCCGCCATTCGTATTGCCCGGCACGACGAGTTCTTCCTTCGTCAGGAGTGCCTTGTCCGGCACGCCGCCGATGACCTTCGTCCAAGCTGCCGCCGTGCGGAACATGAACGTCTTGCCTGCCTTCATCGCACGGATCATGGCAATCGCAAAGACTTTGACATCGACATAATCCACAGCATTGACAATCACCTTATTGAAGTCCTTGACCGCCATGAGCTGCTCGACAATCTTATCGACAGCCACAGCACGGAGATCATCCAGCGAGATGCACGTGACCGCAGCAGCCTTGAAAGCCCCCTTCGTCTTTTCCTCTACATACTCCGCAAGATTCGACTTCGTGTAGCTGAACGTCTTATCCTTCGCGAATTCCGTCTCTCCAGCCGGTACAAGGTAATCACCCTCCTGCACGTAGTGGACATCGCCAATCGTGAAGCGGCCGCCTTCCTTGAAGAACGGCATCAGGACTTCGCCATCAATCGTCTTGCCCGATTCCTGCTCCAGCGTCTTGCAGAGCGTCTCTGTCTCAAGCGGATAATGGCCGCGCAGCGTCGAATCGCTGCGGCTGATGATCATGAACTCCCGCCCGGTCTTCTTGGACTCTGCCATGACGCGTTCTGCAATCGTCTGATGGACTTCTTTCGTATACTGGGCAGAGAATGCACGGGAATTCGTCAGAATGAAGAACATGTCCTGTTCCTCAGCAAAACCGGCCGCAATACTCTCTTCCGACCAGTCCGTGTAGACATGGATGCCGTTGACTGTCTGCACCCCCGTCGGATCATCGTCCAGCACGATGATCTTCTTGTGGAAATCCTCGCGCTCTTTTGCCAGCATCGTATCGACTCGTTCCTCGTCGCCAGCGGGGATATCCTTGAACAATTCTTCTTTGAGTACCTTCATGACTTTATCCTCACTCTTCATGCGTCTTGACTACGACACCGGAAATATTCTCATAGAACTGGACAATGCCACTGTGATCATCCATCAGATGGCCCGTCGCCTTCAAGCTGTGCATGATCTGCTCCAGCACCCCCGTCATGACGAGTGGCAGGTCGAGTTTCTTGGCCGTATCCATGACATTCGTGATGTCCTTGAGGTTAATCTTGATCGGTCCGCCCGGTTTGAAATTGCGGCGGAACATCATCGGTGCCTTAGCATCCAGCACCGTGCTGCCAGCCAGACCGCCGCGGATTGCCTCGTAGACTTTCTTCGGATCCGCGCCGGCCTTGGTCGAAAGGATGAGCGCTTCGGCTACCGCTGCGATATTGAGGTTGACGATGACCTGATTGGCCAGTTTCGTCACCGAGCCGCTGCCCGTCGGTCCGACCAGTGTGATGGAAGATCCCATCGCTTCAAAGACATCGCGAACCTGATTGAGGACAGCTTCTTCACCGCCGACCATAATGGCCAGCGAACCTGCAACTGCGCCCGGCTCACCGCCGCTGACCGGTGCATCGAGGAACGCGCATCTCTTCTCTGCTGCCAGTTCAGCAAATTCCTTCGATTCCACCGGCGTGACGGAGCTCATATCCACGATGACCGTGCCTTCCTTGACACCAGCCAGGATGCCGTCATCGCCCTTGAGCAACGAGCGGACAATCGGACCACTCGGTACCATCGTGATGACGACGTCTTGATCCGCTGCAACTTCCTTTGCTGAAGAAGCACCCTTTGCCCCCTCTTCTACCAGTGCTTTGACTGCATCCTCCACGATATCGTAGACAGTCACAGCAAAGCCTGCTTTCAAGAGATTGCGAACCATCGGTTTGCCCATGATGCCCAGTCCTACAAAACCAATCTTCTTCATGATGTACTCCTCCTAAATAGAATGTTGCATGTAGTATACTACTTTGTAGTGTGTAGCATACTACTAAAATCTATAAGAAAATTCATGACTAGCATGAATCTTTCTTTTGTATGTTTCTGTATGTACGGATACTTACTCCAGCAATGTCGTCCCCAAAGCCATGGCGGTTTCCTGCATATGCTGCATAAAAGCACGCATCGCGGAATTTTCGTCTCCATGCAGGATTTCCTGCAGGATCTGATGATGTTCCAAGCACGCTTTTGCATTGCGGCGGCTCATGTGAAGAGAATTATATGTGGCCTGCTCAATCTTTGTGCGCATCTGATCGTTGATGCGCTTCAGATAAGCATTGTCCGTACACGATACCATCAGGCAGTGGAAGTCCGTATCGGCCTTCATGTACTCGAAATGATGTGACTCATCCTGTGCGAAGCTCTCGCTGTCGGACTGACAGGCCTGCATTTCCCGAATGACCTTCTGGAACGCTGCTTCATCGCGATGACGGACGAGATAACGGAGACTGTAGCCCTCTATCGCGATGCGCGCCTGCAGGATCTTCTGCAGATCTTCAGGCAGGACAGGCTTGACGCCCCAGCCGCGATTGGAGAATACTTCCAACATCCCCTCATTCGTCAGGCGAATGACAGCCTCACGGACTGGCGTACGCGATACCTCGAGTTTGTCAGCGAATTGTTGTTCCGAGTAGATTACCCCCGTCTGCAGCTCTCCCTTGATGATAGCGCGTTTCAAATATTGATACACCTGATCTTTATACGAGACTTTCTTGATCACGCGTCTTTCTCCTTTCACTGTATGTAGTATACTACTAAGAACTACACAATGTCAATACAAAAAATAAAAAAGAATAGGAAGTCGCCTAAAAAGCAACTTCCCGTTCCACGGCTTTGTATCTGGTATTACAGTCCGGCTTCCTCGCGCAGGATGGCAGCCTTGTCGGTGTGCTCCCACGGCAGGTCGACGTCAGTGCGGCCGAAGTGGCCGTAAGCGGCAGTCTGCTTGTAGATGGGGCGGCGGAGGTCGAGCATCTTGATGATGCCGGCCGGGCGCAGGTCGAAGTGCTTCTTGACAAGCGCCTCGATCGTATCCTCATCGACCTTGTTGGTGCCGAAGGTATCGACCATGATGGAAACAGGATGTGCGACGCCGATGGCGTAGGCCAGCTGGATCTCGCAGCGGTCGGCAAGGCCGGCGGCGACGATGTTCTTGGCGACGTAGCGAGCTGCATAGGCTGCACTGCGGTCCACCTTCGTCGGATCCTTGCCCGAGAATGCACCGCCGCCATGGCGTGCCCAGCCGCCGTACGTGTCGACGATGATCTTGCGGCCCGTCAGGCCCGAGTCGCCCTGCGGTCCGCCGATGACGAACTTGCCCGTCGGATTGATGAAGATCTTCGTCGCGTCCGTCAGGAGTTCTGCCGGCACGATGGCCTTGATGACATGCTCGATGAGGTCCTTGCGGATCTGTTTGAGCTCGATATTCTCGTCGTGCTGCGTCGAGATGACGATCGTGTCGACGGCGACCGGCTTGCCATCTTCATAGAGCACCGTGACCTGCGTCTTGCCGTCCGGACGAAGATAGGAGAGCGTGCCGTCCTTGCGGACCTCGGCGAGGCGGCGTGCGAGGCGGTGTGCCAGCGCGATGGTCAGCGGCATGTACTCCTTCGTCTCATTCGTCGCATAGCCGAACATCATGCCCTGATCGCCGGCGCCGATGGCATCTTCGATGTCCATATCGCCTTCGCGCGCTTCAAGGGCCTTGTCGACGCCCTGTGCGATATCCGGCGACTGCTCGTCAAGCGAGACGAGAATGCCGCAGGTATCGGCATCGAAGCCGTACTTGGCGCGCGTGTAGCCGATTTCGCGCACCGTCTCGCGGATGATCTTCGGGATGTCGACGTAGCAGTGCGTCGACACCTCACCGACGACGTGTACCTGGCCCGTCGTCACGAGCGTCTCGCAGGCCACGCGCCCATTCGGGTCCTTGGCGAGGATAGCATCGAGGATGCTGTCCGAGATCTGGTCGGCCATCTTGTCCGGATGACCCTCCGTGACCGATTCCGAGGTAAATAACATGCGTTTCTTGCTCAAGAGAGAAACCTCCTTCTGTTGAATCCATACTACTGAAATACGGACGAATCCACTCAGCTCCAGAACGGCCTGCACGGACCAGCAAGCTCACCGCTCTTCCCGTACATCAGAAAAAGCTCTCTATAAAAGAGAGCTTTCTATCGCACTCTCATCTTATAGGCTGAACCTAAAGGAATTGGCACCGTTTTGACAAAGCGTCAATGGTTGCCGCGGTTTCATTGGGCCAGTCCCTCCGCCGCTCTGGATGTGAGTTCACTATTCTGCTTGTTATATTCATCATAACGCATCCGCAGGGCCGCTGTCAAGCAAAAAATGAAGCGGGTTCATTTTTATTTCTCGTCGCGGAATTCGCAGATGACGACCTTCTCGGCCTGGTCGATCGTGCTGAGCTGGACGCTGACGACCTCGTGCGAGGAGGTCGGCACATTCTTACCGACGAAGTCTGCACGGATCGGCAGTTCGCGGTGGCCGCGGTCGACGAGGACTGCGAGCTGGATGGCCTTCGGGCGGCCCATGTCGATGATGGCATCGAGCGCTGCGCGGATCGTGCGGCCCGTGTAGAGCACGTCGTCGACGAGCACGATTGTCTTGCCCGTGATGTCGACAGGCAGTTCCGTCTGATGAACAATCGGCTGATACGAGAGTGACGAGAGGTCATCGCGATAGAGCGTGATGTCGAGGACACCGACTGGCGGCTTCTTGCCCTCGATATGCTCGATATTGGCAGCGATGCGCTCCGCAATCGGCACGCCGCGCGTGCGGATGCCCACGATGACGATGTTGTCGACGCCCTTGTTGCGCTCGACGATCTCATGCGAGATGCGCGTCAGGGCGCGGCGAATCCCCTCGGAATCCATGATGACGGTCTTGTCGGTCAATACTGGCATAAAAATCCCTCCCAAACACAATCCGTTGATCGTTACGACTGCAAAGCACGATACACTCTTGCAGGTGCTAAACGTGCGATCAGCGCTGGAACTTGGCACGCAGTGCCCTGAGGATCTTCTCCATGTCCTCGGGCAGAGGTGCCGTGAAGGTCATACTCTCGCGCGTGCGCGGATGGGTCAGCGTGAGTTGCATGGAATGCAGCGCCTGCCCCTTGATGGCAAACGGGCAGGCCTTGCGCGGCCCGTACTTGGGATCGCCGAGCACGGGATGCCCGATGCTCGCCATGTGCACGCGGATCTGGTGCGTGCGGCCCGTCTCCAAGCGGCACTCGACGAGCGTGTAGTCGCCGAAGCGCTCGAGCACGCGGAAGTGCGTGACAGCCGGCTTGCCGTGCTCATGCACGATGGCCATCTTCTTGCGGTCCGTCGGATGACGGCCGATGTCGCCCTTGATGACGCCTGCCTCCTCGCGGATGTTGCCGCAGACGATGGCCCAGTAGATGCGGTGCGCCGCCTTTGTGCGGATCTGCTCCGCGAGGTCGAGATGCGCCGCGTCGTTCTTGGCCGCGACCATGACGCCCGACGTGTCCTTGTCGAGGCGGTGGACGATGCCCGGACGGATCTCGCCGTTGATGCCGGAGAGATCCTTGCAGTGATAGAGCAGTGCATTGACGAGCGTCCCCGTGTAGATGCCCGTTGCCGGATGCACGACCATGCCGCGCGCCTTGTTGACGACGATGATGTCGCTGTCCTCGTAGAGGATGGCGAGCGGGATATCCTCCGGCAGGATCTCGACGGGCTTCGCCTCCGGCAGATGGAAGATGACTTCCTCCCCTGCCTGCAGCTTGTAGTTGGACTTGCGCACACGACCGCCGACGAGTGCCTGCCCCTCTGCGATGACCTTCTGGACATGGGCGCGCGAGAGCGCGGGCTCCATGCGCGTGAGGAAGCGGTCGAGACGCTCATCGTCCTGGTCTGCTGTAAACACCTTCGTAGAATCTGACATATTCACTCATCCATTCCCTTTCTTCTCCTCCAGCTCCACGCCTGCTCCTATCTCATGCTTGCCATCCATCGCGCACTCTGTGCGCTCACGCATCTTTCATGCGGAACAGTATGGCAAAGACCATGCCTGCAACACCGAGCACGATCGCAACATCGGCCACATTGAATACGGGCCAGATGCGGAAATCGAAGAAATCGATGACGAGGCCCTGGCGGATGCGGTCGATGAGATTGCCGACGGCCCCGGCAAGCATGGCAACACAGCCGTAGTAGAACGCTACGGGCTGCCTTTTGAGCTGCCTGTGGTAGGCCATGAAGGCGATAAAGAGCGCCACCGCCGCGAGGACGAAGAACCAGCGCGCCTGCGGCAGCATGCCGAAGGCGGCACCAGGATTCAGCACGTAGGTGATGTGGAAGATATGTGGCACGACGGGCAGACTCTCACCGGGCAGGAAGTTCGCGCTGATGGCGTACTTCGTCAACTGGTCGGCGGCGAGGATCAGGGCAAATAATACAAACGCCATGGCGCTGTCTCAGCCCTTCTGTACAGCATCAGCTGCAGGGGCATTCTCCTGTGGCGCAGCTGGATTTGCCTCAGCCTTCTCTTCCTGCTGCGGCGCAGTGGTCTGCTGGCGCGGCAGACGGTCGATGGCATCATGGAGCACAGCGAGCTCCGACTCAAGCGCTGCCTTGATCTGATAGAGGAACTGCGACTTGGCCTCGACGAGGCGGCAGTACTCGACAGTGGCGGACTTGACCTGGTGGTCAGCTGCCTCCACCATCTGGCGCGCCGAGATCTCAGCGTCGCGGCGCATGTTCTGGCACTCCTTCGCCGTGCTCTCGCGCAGGTTCTCTGCGTGCTGCTTGGCCGTGTCCGTGACCTCATTGGCCGTCTTCTGCGCAATCAGCAGCGTCTCCTTGAGATTGTTCTCGAGCTTCTGGTACTGCGCATTGTCCTTCTTCATGCGGGCGAGTTCTTCCTTGAGGTTGTCGTTCTCGCGGAAGAGTTTCTCGTAGTCGTTGACGACCTGGTCGAGGAAGTCATCGATCTCATCTTCGTTATAGCCGCGGAAGCTGCGCTTAAATTCTTTGTTGTGGATATCGAGTGGTGTAAGCAAAATCAAGATCTCCCATCTATATGAATGAGTCTGTGAATCCATGCATCTGTGGCCCGTCTGTACTCGTCAGATGTAGCGCTTGAGCACGACAACGGTGCGGCCCTTCTTCGTCTGGCCGCGGACTTCCGCGACCTCGAGGCGGCCGCGGCCGCGCATCGAGATGATGTCGCCCTCTTTGACCGTCTGCGACGCGCTCTTGACCGGCTGCCAGTTGAGCTTCATCTTGTCAGCGGCGATGTCAGCGGCCGCGCGACTGCGCGACGAACCGAAGCCCGAGGCCGCGATCGAGTCGATGCGCAGCGAGGCGACCGTCGCGCGGATCTCCTTGCAGCGCTCCTCGCGCGGCGCAATGTCCGCAAGGTCGGCCATCTCGCAGCTGACGCCAACGGCGCCGATCTTCGTGAGGTTCTGGAGCAAGTACTCTGCCATCTTGCTGTCGCAGAGTATGCGCACAGAATCCGCTGTCACCAAGAGGTCACCGAGGCGGTCCCGTTCAATGCCAAGCCCCATCAGGGCGCCGAGCACATCGCGGTGGCTCAGGCGTGCAAACTGACCGTTCCACGATGCCTTGAGGCAGGCGATGTCAAAGCCAGCGGGCGTGCCGGCGAAGTCCTCGTGGATGTACATCGCACGCGCGCGTTCCGCACCCTGATAGCCGCCGCCGAAATCGACGCGCAGCCCCGGATAGTTAGCTGCCACCGTCTCTGCGATTTCCTGGCCGTACGGGTCTAGGAAGCCGCTCAGGCGGAATTTCTGGCTGCGCTGCATGGCCTCTGCGAGGTCGACGAGCTTGACGACCGTCTCCTCGCCTTCCGTGCCCTTGTAAAACCGTATGAGTTTTTCTTTCTGTTCACTTGCCATATATGCTTCTCTTACTTCTTTTCTTACTTCTTACTTTTCCCTAAGTCCTTCGACTTCTCCGTCGCAGCAATCACGGCGTCAATCAGCGCGCCGCGCAGACCGCGATTCTCGAGCACGCGCACACCGGCAATCGTCGTGCCGGCCGGACTCGTGACCTGGTCGCGCAGGGCGTCCGGATGCTTCCCCGTCTCGAGGACCATCTTTGCCGCTCCGTAGACGGTCTGCGCCGCCAAGAGCGTCGCATCGTCGCGCTTGAGGCCCGCGGCCACGCCGCCGTCCGACAGTGCGTCGATGAGCAGGAATACGTAGGCCGGACCGCTGCCTGAGAGCCCCGTCACGGCGTCCATCGCGGTCTCCGTGACTTCGATGGCGCGGCCGACCGAAGACAAGAGCTCCGCGACGATGGCGGACTCCGCCTCTCCCGCGCGCGTGCCGCAGGCAAAGGCCGACATGCCGACGCCGACAGAGAGCGGCGTGTTCGGCATGATGCGCACGACAGGCTGCTCCGCAAACGACGCTTCCAACACATCGAGCGTCAGTCCTGCGACGATTGAGAGGATCAGCGTCGTGCCCTTCACCTTGTCCTTGACCTCTGCGATAGCCTTGGCCGCGGCCTGTGGCTTGACGGCGAGGAAGAGGACATCGACATGGCCGAGGAACGAGTCCGCTCCCACGCTCGCGTGGATGCCGTACTGCTCAGCGAGTTGCTGGCAGCGCGCTGCCTTGTGGTCCGATACGTAGATGTTCTCGCGGCTGACTGTCCCCTGCGTGATGCCGGCGACGATGGCCTCTGCCATCGCGCCGCCGCCGATGAAACCGACGCGCAAATCCATGCTCATAGAAAAGCCCCCTCAGACTTTACAGTATCCCTAGTATTCTTGCGGATGCGATGCACTCACTTCTTGAGCCAGGGCATCTCTGCCGACACCTTGCGCTCCTCTTCCGTATACGTCACATTGACATTGCTCGGCGCGCAGAGGAAGACATTGTGACCGACTTTCTTGATCTCGCCGTTCAGGGCATACGTCGTGCCGCTGATGAAGTCGATGATGCGCTTAGCTGCCTCAGCATCCGTGTGCTCGAAGTTGATGACGACTGGCTTGCGCTCGCGCAGATTGTTCGCGACCTGCTGTGCATCGTCAAACGTCTTCGGCTCGATGATGATGACCTTCATCTGCGCCGCCACGACATTCTCCCGGACCGAAGCACCAGAATGAAGATTGACTACATTGCTTGTCTCTTTCTCCTGATGATCTCGATTGCTCCCCAACGTTTCTTCCTCCTTCTGCTCTACAGCGCGCTTCTGGCTGCGCTCCCTCTCTCTCTCTTCTTCTTCGGCCAAGGCCAGCTTTTCGTCCTCATCTGGATCCGAGAGGCCAAACTTGCCACAAATCTTATCGATCACATTCATCTGAAACACTCCTCGATTTCTCTTTGTATGGTCTAGTACTGACGCGGGCCGAAGATTGCGGTTCCCACGCGGACGATGTTGGCCCCTTCTTCTACGGCAATCTGGTAATCATGCGTCATACCCATCGATAAATAGGATATATTCGCTGTCTTGAAGGGAATCTCCTTTACCTGCTGGAAAATTTCATACATCTCATGGAACAGCGGGCGGCATTTCTCGACATCATCGTAATTCGGCGCGATGCACATGAGGCCGCGCAGGCGCAGGTTCGGCAATTCATCGACGAGGTCTAAGAGCGGGCGCAAATCCTCCTTGTAGATGCCCGACTTGCTGTCCTCCTTCGCGAGATTGACCTGCACGAGGATATCCTGGCACTTGCCGATCTTGCGGGCTTCCTTGTCGAGGGCGCGCGCGAGGTGCTCTGTGTCGACCGAGTGGATCAGACTGAAGTACTTGACAGCCTGCTTGGCCTTGTTGGTCTGCAGGTGGCCGATGAGGTGCCAGGTGACATCACGGTCGAGGACATCGAATTTGCTCTTAGCCTCCTGGATGCGATTCTCACCGATATCGGTGGCACCGGCGTCAATGGCCGCGCGCATCGCTTCGACATCGTGGTTCTTCGTGACAGCGACGAGCTTCACAGGCGTGTCCTTCGGCACGCGCGTGCGGCGCGCCATGGCATCCTGGATATTCTGTTCAACTTGATGGAGATTTTCTGCAATCATGAGACTTCCCCCGTTTGTATTGGTAACTGGTATAAAAGAAAAATAAAATGATTCCATTGGCAGGAGCGCCGCTCAGCTGCGCAGAGCGATGACGGCGCCGAGACGCCCCGTCTGGCCGCCATCTGCGCGATAGGAGAAGAAATCCTCGTGGTGGCAGGCCGTGCAGGTGCGCGCCTCGTCGATATGCTCCCGCAGGACGCCAATCTCCTCGAGCTGCAGGCGGTTGGCCGCCCAGAGGCTCAGGTGCGTGCCGCCCACCGCATCTGGATGCGAGAAGAGCGCCGCCTCATGGCCTGAGAAGACCTCTTGGAACTGGCGCTCGACCTCAGGACCGACCTCGTAGCAGCACGGGCCGATCGATGGGCCGATGGTCGCGAGGACATCCTCTGGCCACGTGCCAAACTCCTGCTGCATGCGCAGGACGGTCTTCGCCGCGATGCGGCGCACTGTGCCCTTCCAACCGCCGTGCGCGATGCCGACAGCCCGATGAGCGGGGTCGAGCAGCAGGATGGGCGTGCAGTCAGCAAAGCAGAGCAGGAGCGGCAGTCCCGGCTCGTCCGTAATCAGCGCATCCGTCTTGGCGATGGAGTCCGCATAAGAAAGAGCGCCGCGGCCGGCATCGCTGCGGCCGACGCGCTGTATCGCCTCGCCGTGCACCTGCTCCGGTGTCACGAGCTGCGAAGCGTCGAGGCCGAGTGCCGCGAGGTAGCGGCGGCGGTTTTCGGCGACATCGGCGGGATCATCCCCGACATGGAGGCCGAGGTCCAGTGAATCCCACGGGGATTTGCTGACGCCGCCCCTGCGGCAGGAAACGCCATGGACGGCAATATCCTCGGGAAACGAGGAGAAATGACCACTGTATATGCGATGGACAGGGTCTATCTCAATCAGAGAAAAGCTCATCGAAACACCTCCAGAACGACAAGATGACAGAATGACAGGATGGCAGGATGGTCTCACCGATCAGCAGACGCCGCAGCGGTGGCATCCCTCAAAACACGGGATGGTCGGTTTCAGCTCTGCCGCCCGCTTCAGTTCTTCATAAAGGTACGACTTCTTGAAGCCCATGCCAAGGCGCTCCCACGGGAAAATCTCCGACTCAGGCCGCTTGCGGTAGAGATAGAACGCCGGGTCTAGGCGCATCTCCTTCATCGCGCGCTTGAACGATTTGCTGCCACCGAGCTCATGCGCGAGCACAAGCGCCTCGCCGACGCGGCGGTCGCCGCGCGAGAGCACGCCCTGGATATAGGCTTCCTTCGGCGACTCGATATTGACGACGACGTGCTTGCGGCGGCGCAGCGTCTTCTCTAGGCGCTTCAGCCGCTTCTCGACGACCTTGCGGTCGGCCATCGGTTCCCACTGGAACGGCGTGAACGGCTTCGGGATGAAGGGATTGACGGAGAGCGTCAGCGTGCCCTTGCTGCCGCGCTCTTCCATGTAGTCCTTGAGGCGCTCAGCAAGGTCGATGATGGCATCGATATCCTCCTCCTGCTCGAACGGCAGTCCGACCATGATGTAGAGGCGGAAATTGCGGATGCCGGCCGAGAGGCCGAGATCCATCGAGTGGAACAGATGGTGCTCCTCGATGCCCTTGTTGATGACGGCGCGCATGCGGTCACTGCCGGCCTCTGGCGCCATCGTCAGCGTCTTGAGGCCGGACTCGGCCAACGAGTCGACGAGCTCCTTCGTCACTGAGTCAGCGCGGAACGAGGCGACGGACATCGAGAGGCCTTCCCCTAAGATATCCTTGCAGAGCGCATCAATCTCGGGATAATCGGAAATGGCCGCGCCCATGAGGCCGATGCGCTTGCGATACTTGAGCGCTTCCTGCACTTCTTCGTTGATGACCGAAAGCGAGCGGTTGCGCGGCTTGCGGAAACAGTAGCCCGCCATGCAGAAGCGGCAGTGGCGGCCGCAACCGCGCGCCGTCTCGATGAGATAGAAGTTGAACTCCGTATTGTCGGTGACGACAACGGTGTGCGCGGGATACGCGTCGAGGTCGTGCACCCACTGGCGCGCGACAGTCTTCGGCGCCCCGGGGAGCGGCTCGATGGCCGTCAGATGCCCTTCGCCATCGTAATGATGCGCGTAGAGCGAGGGCACGTAGACGCCCGGCACGGCGGCGAGCTTCTGCAAAGTCTCCCGGCGCGAGAGCCCCTCTCGCTTTGCCTCGTGGTAGACATCCATGAAGGCCGGCACGACAACCTCGCCTTCGCCGATGATAAAGGCATCAAAGATCGCCGCGAGCGGCTCGGGGTTGAACGTCGGGCACGGACCGCCCGCGATGAGGATGGGATCGCGTTCGCCGCGCTCCGCGGCCTTCGCCTTGACCTTGCCCAAAGCGAGCAGCTGCAGGATGTTGAAGTAATCCATCTCGAACGAGACGGCAAAGCCCAGCACCTCAAAGTCATAGAGCGGAGACTGTGTCTCCATGCTCATGATTGGCGTGCGCGTATTCTCATAGCGCGCGATCTTCGTGCGCTCCGGCAGGAAGACGCGCTCACAGGCCGTATCGCCGCGCTTGTTCAAGAGGTCATAGATGATGTGGAAGCCGAGATTCGACATGCCGACGAAGTAGGAATTGGGATAGACGAGGGCAAAGCGCGTCCTCGTGCCCACGGGATAGACATAGTATCCCTGCTCCTCCTGCAGCTGTTCCTTCAGCTCTCGTTTCAATTCCCAATCCAAGTGATCATCCTCCGTGTTGACCCGTACCCCGGCCAATCATTTCTCATTTCTTTTCATGCGGTTCATGCGTTTCATGCACCTCGGCACCCTTGCCGTGCTCGCGCTGCTTGCGCTGTTGCATGTTCTGCAGCTCTTCGAGGAAGCTCGAGATGTCGGCAAACTTGCGGTAGACAGAGGCAAAGCGGATGTAAGCGACGTCATCGAAGTCCTTGAGATGCTCCATGACGAGGCGGCCGATGTCCTGCGAGGAGATTTCGCGGTCCATCGTGTTGCGGATATCGCGCTCGATCTCATTGACGAGGTTCAGGATGCGCTCCATCGAGATATCGCGCTTGTCACACGACCGTATGATGCCGTTGAGGATCTTGTCGCGCTTGAATACCTCGCGGCGGCCATCGTGCTTGATGACCATGAGCGGGAGCTTCTCGACGACTTCGTACGTCGTGAAGCGCTTGCCGCAGGCACTGCACTCGCGGCGGCGGCGTATCGTCATGCCGTCATCCGTCGCGCGCGAGTCGATGACGCGGCTGTCTTCGTGTTTACAATAGGGACATCTCATACTTACACCTTCTTTACCTGCTTTGGCTGTCTGCGCGGGCGCACGAGACACTTCGGCCCGTAGCCGATGAGATCTTCGCGATGGCCGAGATGCAGGGCCTTGCGGACGATCTCGTGATTCTTCGGCAGCCAGTACTGCATGAGGGCCCGCTGCATCCTCTTCTCTTCGTAGCTCTTAGCCGAGTAGACCTTCTCGCCCGTCATCGGGTCTATCCCTGTATACCACATGCAGGTCGATAGCGTGCCCGGCGTCGGGATGAAGTCCTGCACCTGCTGCGGATGGTAGCCCATGTCGCGGATGAACTCGGCGAGCTCGATGGCATCGCTGAGCTCCGAGCCCGGATGGCTCGACATGAAGTACGGCACGAGGTACTGCTTCTTGCCGAGCCGCTCGTTCATGCGGCGGAACTTCTCGACGAAGCGCAGGTAGACGGCGCGGTTCGACTTGCCCATGAGTCGTGTCACGCGGTCGGAGATGTGCTCCGGCGCAATCTTGAGCTGGCCGCTGACATGGTACTTGCAGAGCTCGTAGAGAAAATCGTCCTTGGCGAGCAGCAGGTAGTCGAAACGGATGCCGGAGCGCACGAATACCTTCTTGACGCCCGGCAGGCTGCGCAGTTCGCGCAGCAGCTTGATGTAGTCGCTGTGGTCGGCCACGAGCATCTTGCACGGCTCCGGCGAGAGGCACGGCTTGCCGCGGCAGGTGCCGCGCTTGAGCTGGCCGTCGCATGAGGTGCGGCGGAAGTTTGCCGTCGGGCCGCCGACATCGTGGATGTAGCCCTTGAAGCCCTTGAGCTTCGTCAGGATTTTCGCCTCGCGCAGGAGCGACGCATGGCTGCGGCGCTGGATGATGCGCCCCTCGTGCGAGATGATTGCACAGAAGTTGCAGCCGCCGAAGCAACCGCGCTGCGAGACAAGGCTGAACTGGACTTCCTTGATGGCCGGCACGCCGCCGGCCTTCTCGTAGATGGGATGATAGGTGCGCATGTAGGGCAGGTCGTAGACCTCATCCATCTGCTCCTCCGTGAGCGGCAGAGCCGGCGGATTCTGCACGACGCACCACTCATCATTCTGCTGCACGAGGCGCCTGCCGCGTATCGGATCCTGCTCGAGGTACTCGAGCTTGAATGCCTCAGCAAAGCGCTTCTTGTCCGCGCGCACCTCCGCAAAGGACGGCAGTTCGAGATAGTCCCAGGCATAATCCTTATTGGGCACACGGTAGCACGTGCCCTGGACGTCCTGGATATTGCCCACCTCGATGCCCTGCTGGAGGTCAGCAGCAATCTCGATGATGGCGCGTTCCCCCATGCCGTAGATCAGGAGGTCGGCCTGGCTGTCAACGAGGATGGAGCGGCGTATCGCATTCGACCAGTAGTCGTAATGCGCCATGCGCCGCAGGCTCGCCTCGATGCCGCCGATGATGATGGGCACATCTGGGTAGAGCTCACGCAGGCGGTTGCAGTAGACGATCGTCGCGCGCTCTGGCCGATGGCCGGCCTGGCCGCCCGGCGAGTAAGCATCTTCATGGCGGACTTTCTTGGCCGCCGTGAACTTGTTGAGCAGGGAATCCATGTTGCCAGCCGAGACGAGGAAGCCGAGGCGCGGCTTCCCGAGGCGGTCAAAGTCCTTCGTCGTATGCCAGTCCGGCTGCGGGATAATGCCGACCTTGTAGCCGTGCTTCTCGAGCAGCCGGCAGATGATGGCCGGGCCGAAACTCGGGTGGTCGACATAGGCATCACCCGAGATGAAGACGAAATCGAGCTCGTGCCAGCCGCGCTCTTCCATGTCGCGCCGGCAGATCGGTAAGAATCCCTGCATCAGTTGCCATCCTTCGTGAACGTCTTATTGGCAACCTGGCCCGTCTTGCCGGCCGTGCCAAGGTCCTTGCCGTTGACCGAGAACGAAACGGCACCGGCATCGCCGACGCGCACCGTGACCTTGTCCGTGCCCTTCCAGGTCTGGCTGTCGCCCTTCTTCAGGGTGCCCTCGTAGACGACTTTGCCATCAGCCTTGACCTCGAGCCAGCAGTCAGCCGTAAAGTTAGCCGTGACTTCAACGCCGTCGTACGTCTTCGGAGCCGGCGTCTCCGCCTGCTGCTGTGCGGCTGGAGCAGGCTTTGCGCTGTCATCGCTGCCCGACAGTGCATAGACCGCACCAGCGAGCACGACGAGCACAGCGGCCACGATGGCGATGAGCTTGCCGTTCGAGCGCTTCGGCTCGTTGAAGTCCTGCGCCTTGAGACGCGGAGCCGCCTTCTTCGTCTGCTGTGGCTTGACAGTAACCCTTGGCTTCACATGCTTCGGCTGGGCGGGAGCCGCCTTCTCTTCAGGAGTCTGTGCCTTTCTCTCGCGCTTCGGCGCTTCTGCCTTCACCGGTGTTTCGGCTTTTTCTTCGGGTTTCTCGGCTTTCGGCGCTTCCTTCTCGGAAGCAGCCGCTCTCTGAACAGGCTTGGCAGGTGCCTTCTTGGGGACTGCAGGCGCTGCCGGAGCTGCCGGATCTGCTGTTGCCGTGCCCTCGTGGCGCTCTGCCGTGAACGCCTGCACGAGCGCATTCGCGTCGAGCTTCAGGAAATTCGCATAGCTGCGGATGAAGCCCTTCGTGTAGACATCGCCCGGCAGTTCATCGTACTCGCCCTTCTCGATGTATTCAATGTATAGCGCACGGATGCTCGTGCCCTTCTCAATATCCTTATAGGTAAGACCTTGTTTTTCCCGCGCCTCGCGCAGTGTATCTCCTAACATCGTGATATTCCTCCTTGAAATAATGTGCGCATCGCACCTCATTTCATTATACATGATTGTTTTTCTGAAAACAAATTTATGTTGACAAAAATACAGGCAAGCATCAGACTGCCTGCCTGCGGATATCATGGACAGCCTGGTAGAGCGCCTGGCTGAAGGCTTCGATCTCCTCTTCCGTCGTGAAGCGACCGAGCGTCACGCGGATGGCTGTCGCTGCCCGCGCCGGTGCCTGCCCCATCGCCGTCAGGACGTGCGACGGCTCGAGGGAGCCTGCGCTGCAGGCGCTGCCCGCCGAGACAGCAAAGCCCATGAGATCGAGGCGTATGAGTAGTGTCTCATGGTCGACGCCATCGATGGCGAGGTTCAGGTTGCCCGGCAGGCGGCCTTCGCGCGGGCCGTTGCCTTGCACGCCGGGGATTTCCAGCAGTTTCTCGAAGAGATGGTCGCGCAGTCCCTGCAGGCGCGCGCTCTCCTCCGCAAGCTCCGCCGCTGCAATGGCAGCAGCCTCGCCAAGGCCGACGATGCCCGCCGTATTCTCCGTGCCTGCCCGCAGGCCGCGCTCCTGCTCGCCGCCATGGATGAACGGTGCGAGCTTGTGGCCGCGGCGCAGGTAGAGCGCACCGATGCCCTTGGGCCCATAGAGCTTGTGCCCAGAGAGCGAGAGCGCATCGACCTGCCACTCCTTGACCGAGACGGGAATGTGGCCGACAGCCTGCACGGCATCCGTGTGGAAGAAGACACCGTGCGCCCGGCAGATGGCGCCGATCTCAGCGATGGGCTCGATAGTGCCGACCTCGTTGTTGGCCGCCATCACCGAGACGAGAAAGGTATCGGGGCGCAGCGATGATTCGACGGCTTCGGGCTGTACACGCCCTTCGCTGTCGACATCGAGGTACGTCACCTCGATGCCAGAGGGCAACGCCTCACAGGCGCGCAGCACTGCATGATGCTCGACCTTCGTCGTGATGATATGGCCGCCGCCATGGCGCAGTGCCTCTTCCGACAAGGAGCGGATGACCCAGTTGTCGCTCTCACTGCCGCCGCTCGTGAAGAAAATCTCATCCGGCTCCGCACCTAGGAGCGAGGCAAGCTGGCGGCGCGCCTGGCCCACGGCCTGACGCGCCTCGCGTCCAAAGGAATAGAGGCTCGAGGGATTGCCGTACTGCTCACAGAAATACGGCAGCATCGCCTTGAGCACGCGCGCGTCGACCGGCGTCGTCGCCGCGTAGTCCAGATAGACAGTCTTCATCGCGCGCACCCTACTTTCTTCGGATTGTCCGGCTGATCCACGCAGAGGTCGTAGAGCGTGATGTGGTTGAGCACATTGCTGATGCTGTCACAGACCTTCTCCCAGACGCCGCGCGTCACGCAGGCGCAGGCCCTGTCACACGGCTGCTCAGAGGACTCGGCGCTCGTCAACAGGCAGTCGACGAGCGCAATGGGCCCCTCTACCGTCGTGATGATCTCGCCGATCGTGATGTCCTTCGGGTCGCGCGCGAGCATGTAGCCACCCTGCGCCCCGCGCACGCTCTTGACAATGCCGGCCCTGCGCAGCGGCGCCATGAGCTGTTCGAGATAGTTCTCTGAGAGTCCCTGGCTCGTCGCGATGCTCTTCAGAGATACAGCACCCTCGCCGTAGCGCAGCGCCAGCTCGTAGAGCGCCGTCACGCTGTATCTTCCTTTCGTCGATATCTTCATGATGCACCTCGTATCTAGAATAAAACGGAATTCCGAGTAAATACCTTGGATTTATATTGACAATATAGCAGAAATGACCCAAGGTGTCAAAATATCCCGGTTTCCCCTGCCACAGGTATACGCAAGAGGAAATTCAGAAGCGCTCCGGCCAGCACTTCTTGAGGTAATCGTGCAGCGCCTTCTCACGGCCGAGGTCTGTCGGCTCGTAGTAATGCGCCGTGCGGATCTTGTCAGGCAAGTACGCCTGCTCTTTGAAGTGGCCCGGGTAGTCGTGCGGGTAACAGTACGACTGGCCGTGACCGAGCGCCGCGGCACCCTTGTAGTGCGAGTCGCGCAGGTGCTTTGGCACCGTGCCGCAGTCCTTCGTCCGCACATCAGCGAGCGCCGCATCGATGCCGAGGTAGGCGGCATTGCTCTTCGGCGCCGAGGCGACGTATGTCACAGCCTGCGCCAACGTGATGCGCGCCTCCGGCATGCCGATGAACTGCACAGCCTGCGCGGCGGCCATCGCGAGTGTCAGGGCCATCGGGTCGGCATTGCCGACATCTTCCGACGCACAGATGACGATGCGCCGCGCGATGAATTTGACATCTTCGCCCGCTGCGAGCATGCGCGCTAGGTAATGGAGTGCCGCATCCGGGTCACTGCCGCGCATGCTCTTGATGAAGGCCGACGCTGTGTCGTAGTGATTGTCGCCCGTCTTGTCATAGCGCTGCACGCGCTCACCCGTGATTTCCTCGAGCATATCGAGCGTGATGGCGCCGCCCGATACCGGCAGCATCGCCGCCGCGCCCTCGAGCAGGTTGAGCGCCATGCGGGCATCGCCGCCCGCCATCTGCGCCATGGCCTTCAGGACCTCGTCCGCAGCCTCGATATGCTGCCCGCCGAGGCCGCGCTCACTGTCGCCGAGCGCCCGGCGCAGGACCTCGACGAGCTGCGCATCCGTCAGCGGATAGAGCCTGACGATGCGCACGCGCGAGAGCAGCGCGTGGTTGACCTCGAAGAACGGATTCTCTGTCGTCGCGCCGATGAGGATGAGCCTGCCGTCCTCAACGTATGGCAGCAGCACATCCTGCTGGCTCTTGTTGAAGCGATGGATCTCGTCGATGAAGACGATCGTGCGGCGCTGATAATAACGGCGCGCCTCATCAGCCTCCTTGACGATGCGGCGCAGGTCGCTGATGCCAGCCGAGACAGCATTGAGCTTCTCAAAGGCGCTGTCCGTCATCTCAGCGATCATCTGCGCGAGCGTCGTCTTGCCCGTACCCGGCGGGCCATAGAAGATAATGGACGGAATCTGGTCTGTCTCGATCATGCGGCGCAGGAAATGGCCGCGGCCCACAGCCTCCTGCTGGCCGATGAATTCCTCGAAGTTGCGCGGACGCATGCGGCGCGCAAGCGGCAGGAAGGCGCGCATAGCCCCGCTGTCCGCCGCCTGCCCCTTCTTCCCCTTCGGGCCGCGCGGGTTGAAGGGCGGCTCTGCAAAGAGATCCAGGCTTTCCTTGTCGTTATCCATGGTGCTCACCTCAGCGTCCCGTCGAGCCGAAACCGCCCTTGCGCACTTCGCCCGCACCGGCTTCATCGCCATCTACCGCCAGGTACTTCATGAAGATGCCCTGCGCGATGCGCTCGCCGCCCTCGATCGTCACGGCCGCCTTGCCGCGATTCCAGAGCGCGATGAAGATGTGACCCTCGTTCTCTTCATTATTGTAGTAATCGGCATCGACGATGCCGACATGATTGGCGAGCATGAGGCCGCGCTTTATAGCCATGCTCGAGCGAATGTGGATGGTCAGCACCTCGTCGCTCTGCATGTACGCCTTGAGTCCCGTCGGCACCATCGCCAACTGTCCCGGCTCGACGACGACCGTGCGCGCTGCCTGCAGGTCGTAGCCAGCACTCGCCGCCGTCTTGCGCTGCGGCAGATCGATGCCGCGACCCTGATACTTCGATACGATCTCGAAACCTCTCGTCTTCATCTCAATCTTCCTTTCGTTTTCGTTCTCGGCTCATCTCTATCGCCTTTATCACTTGTATCGTTTCACGCTGTGTCGCTTCCAGTACACGACAAAAGGCCCTTCCCATCAGAAATGGAAGGACCTTCAAAGAAACATCGAGGCATCGTGTTTCAGGCATTCTCCGGTTTCTTTTCCGGATGCTCCGCGCCAAACATCCCTGCAATCGGATGCGCCGGCGTGATCGTCGAGATGGCGTGCTTATAGACCATCTGCTGCTTGCCCATGACATCGAGCACGACCGTGAAGTTGTCGAAGCCGCGCACACTGCCCTTGATCTGGAAACCGTTGACCAGATGGATGGTCACGGGAACATTCTCTTTGCGCACCTGATTGAGGAAGCTATCCTGCAGATTGATTGCCTTGTTGGGCATAAAACCCCACCTTTCTACGTTTCTACATTTCTGAATCTCTGAATCTCTACGTTCTTCTCTTGTTCGAGTCCCGACGCATGCTGCCAGGCATCGTGCCCGACATTGCTCATCTTTTATTCCTTTTCGCTCATTCTGGCAAAAATCCTGCCATATCCGTCAAAATCCTTTGCAAAAGTTCATCTGCCGTGCAACCTTCCGGCTCGTACCAGTGGATGTACTTCATCTTGCGGTACCAGGTCATCTGGCGCTTGGCGAAGTGGCGCGTGCCCGTCTTGATGGCCTCAACGGCCTCCTCGCGCGTGATCTCGCCCGCGAGATAGGAGGCCATCTCCTTGTAGCCGATTCCCTTCATCGCGGGCATCTCGCGCGTGACACCCCGGGCTAGCAGCCCCCGGACTTCCTGCTCAAGGCCTGCCTCCACCATGCGGTCGACGCGCTTGTTGATGCGCGCGTAGAGAAGCTCACGCTCCCAGCGCAGGCCGATGACGAATGCATCGTAGTAGAGATGCGCCTGCATGTCCTCCGCCGTCTCATCAAACGCCTTTTCGCGCGAGATCGTCTCGCCGAAATGCGCAACCTCGAGCGCGCGGATGACGCGCCGCGGATTCTTCGTATCGACAGTTGCCGCCGCTGCGGGGTCTTCCCGTTTGAGCCGCGCAACGACAGACTCGAGGCCTTCCTTTTCGATGAGCTCCTTCATCTGCTGGCGGAAGGATGCGTGCTCTCCCGTCTCGTTGAACTGGTAATCCTCGAGCAGCGCCTTGATGTAGAGGCCCGTGCCGCCCGCGAGAATGGGCACCCTGCCCCGCTCATTGAGGCGGTGGATGATGGCCTTGGCCTGCTGCTGGAAGAGCGGCACACTATAGGCCTCATCGGGGGCACAGATGTCGATGAGATGATGCGCGACGCCCTGACGCTCCGCTTCATCCGGCTTAGCCGCGCCGATGTCAAAACCGCGGTAGACGAGCATCGAGTCGCCTGACAAGATCTCGGTGTGCAGTGCCTTCGCGAGCTCGACGGACAGTGCCGTCTTGCCCGAAGCCGTCGGCCCGAGGATGACGATGAGTTTCTCGCGCCTTGCTGAGGGTACGGTTGACACAGGCCCCATCAGAGCACCCGTTTCCCGCCCGGCTCGATGATGTGGACTTCTGCGCGCGACATCGCCTCTGTAATCTCCTTGTAGTGGCGCACATCCTGATTGATGATCGGCCACGTGTTGTAGTGGATGGGGATGACGTGGCGCACATTGAGGAGCTGCGCCGCAAGAGCGGCATCCTCAAGGCCCATCGTATAATTGTCGCCAATAGGCAGCAAAGCATAGTCGAGCGCATCCTTCTGGCCGATGAGCTCCATGTCGCGGAACAGCGCCGTATCACCGGCAAAGTAGACGACTTTGCCGCCCATGTAGACGACGTAACCGCAGGCCACACCGCCTGCAACGCCTGCGCTGTGCTGCGCGAGCGTCATGCGGACCTTGCCGAACGGCAGCGTCAGCGAGCCGCCGAGGTTCATCGGGTACTGCTTGAGGCCGGGCTTGCGCTCCTCGCAGAGCGCGAGCACCTCCGGGATGGCGACGATGGCCGCTCCCGTGCGGGCCGCGATCTCCGGCGCATCGCCGAGATGGTCGCTGTGCGCATGGCTGACGAGGATGTAGTCACAGTCCACATCAGCGGCAGCGATAGCAGCTTTTGGGTTGCCCGTCAGGAATGGGTCGAAGAGTACCTTGTACTGACCGTCATCCAGCAGGAAACAAGAATGGCCATAATATGTAAGCGTGAGCATCTGTTCCAACTCCTTTCAATCTATGCTATGATTATAGCACACACCCCTAGTGAAATCGAGGTCTTACCATGAACAACATGAACAATATGAACGACATGAACGGCAGGGATAACGCAGCCACTCGCCCTGCCATCCTGCAGTTGCCGCAACTTTGCCTGCAGGGCGCCCTCTCCTGTTTCCAGCAAGCCTGCCTGCTCGTCGTTGGCGGCCGCGCACCGGAAGTCGAATGGCTCCGCAAGGCATCTGAGGGGCGCATTGTCTGGGCCGTCGATCACGGCCTTGATGCCTGTCTAGCTGCCGGCATCGTGCCGCAGCGCCTCATCGGTGATGGCGACAGCGCCACACCCGCTGCCTGGCACTTCGCCGAGAAAAAAGGCATCCCTATCGAGAAATTCCCGCCCGAGAAAGACGACACCGACACACAGCTTGCACTCAGGATTGCAAAAGAAGCTGGATTCCCGGCAACCATCGTCACCGGCGCATTCGGCGGGCGCTTCGACCACGCGCTCTCCACCGTGATGAGCTGCGCCTTTGCGCCGCTGCCGTGCCTGCTCGCCGATGAGCGCGAAGCACTCTTCTTCGTGCACAGCGACGAGACGATCACCTTCACCCCGGCCAAAGAGCCAAAGGCCATCTCGCTCCTGCCCTTCACGCCCCGGTGCTACGGTGTGGACCTCACCGGCACGCACTGGCCGCTGCACGGCGCGACGCTGGAAGCGAGCAGCATGCGGGCGGTCAGCAATGTGCTCGCCGCGGGCAGCCGTGCGCTCACCGTTTCACTTCAAAGCGGCCTGCTGGGCGTCTACTTCGTCTGGCACGAATGACAAGATCAGCAGAAGCGGCGCTGACGCACGGCCTCGTAGAGCACGACGGCTGACGATACGCCGACATTGAGCGACTCCGCCCGGCCGTACATCGGGATGTAGACCTTCGCCGCCGCGCGCAGCAGGGCCTCCGAGACGCCATTGCCCTCATTGCCGAAGGCAATCAATGAGCCCCTGCGGAAGTCAACCGCAAAATGCGGCTTGGCCAGCGCATCGAGTGCCGTCGCGAGGAGCTGGCAGTCTGCCGCCTCTGCAAAGGCAGCGACCTCCGCCGCGCTGACATCTGCCACGATGGGCAGGTGGAAGAGCGAGCCCATCGTCGCGCGCACCACCTTGTCGCCAAAGACATCGACCGATCCCTTCGTCAGGATAACAGCCGTCGCACCGACGGCATCAGCCGTGCGGATGATCGTGCCTGCATTGCCGGGGTCCTGCACGCCGTCGAGCACGACGAAGAGCGGCTGCTCTGCACCATCCTGCTTCCGGCCGCTCTGCCCCCCGCCTGCCAGCTCTGAAAGGTCCGTCTTCTGCTGGGCTGCAGCGAGGAAGATGCCCTGCGGCGTATCCGTCGCTGCGACTTTCTTCCCAAGGGGCGCGCTGATCTCATAGAGCGGACAGCGCTCCCGGAGGCCTGCCAGCAGTTGGCGGCCGCGCTCCTTTTCCAATAGCTCCGCCGTGTAGAGGCCAAAGCGCAGTTCCCAGCCGGACTCCGCCGCCATCTCCGCCAGGCGCACGCCTTCGATGCGGAAAAGCCCTTCTCTCTCTCGGTGCTTGCGCAGGCGCAGGCTCTCCATGAGCTTGATTTTCTTGTTGGATGCACTGTCGATGACCATGGTTCTCTCCTCTGCTCTACCCTTACCCGAAACCAGAAACCTGAAACGACCTAATACAAAAGCCCGGCGAGAGCACCTGCGTGCCGCCCGTCGGGCCATGGAATCAAGAATTCAAGAATTACTGATTCTCTTTTGCAACAGCTACGAGCTGCGCAAATGCCTTCTCATCGGAGATAGCGAGGTCAGCCAGCATCTTGCGGTTGACTTCAACGCCAGCCTTCGTCAGGCCGTTGATGAGCTTGCTGTAGGAGATACCGTTCGTACGTGCAGCCGCATTGATACGAGCGATCCAGAGGCGACGGAAGTTGCCCTTCTTCGCACGGCGGTCACGACGCGCGTAGTAGAGCGCCTTCATGACAGTCTCGTTTGCTTTCTTGAACTGTTTGCTCTTGGAACCCTTGTAACCCTTAGCAAGCTTCAGGATCTTCTTATGACGTCTATGTGCAGTCACGCCGACTTTTACTCTTGGCATGTTCTTATCCTCCTAAATATCTATATCGATTGTCCCGCGGCTCAGCCGTTCGGGAGCATGTTCTTGACGCGGCCAAAATCAGCGCCAGCTACGAGCGTAGCTTTGCGCAGGTTGCGCTTGCGTTTCGGGGACTTTTTCTCCAGGATGTGGCTCTTGAAAGCCTTGTTGCGTTTGAATTCACCGCTGCCCGTTACGGTAAAGCGTTTTGCGGCAGCTCTGCGAGTCTTAATTTTCGGCATTGCTATTTCCTCCCTTAGTCTGCGTCTTCTGCGACTTCTTTTTCGATGACTTCTGTACCTTCGGTGCAACGATCATCGTCATATTCTTACCCTCAAGTTTGGCATTGCGCTCAATGGAGACAGCATCTCCAAGGGCCGCAGCCACACGCGAGAGAACTTCCTTGCCGAGCTCCGGATGCGAGAGTTCGCGGCCGCGGAACATGATCGTGACCTTGACCTTATTCCCTTCCTCGACAAAGCGAAGTGCGTTCTTCAGCTTGACATCAAAGTCATGCTGCTCAATGTTCGGGCGAAGTTTGACCTCTTTGATGTTGATGGTCTTCTGCTTCTTCTTGGCTTCCTTCTCCCGTTTCTGCTGTTCATAGCGGTACTTGCCAAAATCCATGATGCGGCAGACCGGCGGTTTTGCCTTTGGCGCAACCTCGACGAGGTCGAGATGCTGTTCCTCGGCCATGCGCAGCGCTTCGCGCGTCGGCATGATGCCGAGCTGCTCACCCGTAGCGCTCGTCACGCGGACTTCGCGGATGTGGATCTGTTCGTTGATTCTTAACGATTCCCTGCTAATAGTGGAAACACCTCCTGATCAATTATCACGTCTGCAACCTTATAATAGAAATAACTAAAAAGGAGGCGGCACAAAGCCACCTCCATCAATTCATACTATAAACCCGGCTGACTGTTCATCATCAGGTGAGAAGCGGTGGCTCCTTCTTGTTGCGTACTTGATGAGTATATCACGGTATGGATACCGTGTCAACCCCTCATCTCGTCATCCGTCCGAATTTCTTTCCGGATCAGAATTTCTTTGCTTTCGTCGCAATCTGCTCCTGCAGGTAAGCGATGAAGTCTTCGACCTTCATCGTCTCGCTCTGCTGCTCGCCATACTTGCGGACAGCAACCGTGCCATCGGCCATCTCCTGGTCGCCGACAACGAGCGAATACGGCGTCTTGAGCATCTGGCTCTCGCGGATCTTCTTGCCAATCTTCTCGCTGCGGTCATCGACTTCGATGCGCAGGCCGAGGTCGAACATCTTCTTGCGCAGCTCGTAGGCATAATCCGCCTGCTTGTCCGTAATCGGCAGGATGCGTGCCTGTACCGGGGCGAGCCAGGTCGGGAATGCACCGGCGTAGTTCTCGATGAGGATGCCGATGAAGCGCTCGATGGAGCCGTAGACGACGCGGTGCAGCATGATCGGGCGATGCTTCTCGCCATCCTCGCCGACGTACGTCAGGTTGAACTTCTCCGGCATCTGCATGTCGTACTGGATCGTACCGCACTGCCACGTACGGCCAATCGAATCCTTGAGGTGGAAGTCGATCTTCGGGCCGTAGAATGCGCCGTCACCCTCATTGACGATGTAGTCGAGGCCGCGGTGCTCAAGAGCCTTGCGCAGGCCATTCGTCGCGAGGTCCCAATCCTCATCCGTGCCCATGGAATCATCTGGGCGCGTCGAGAGCTCGGCCACGTAGGTCAGGCCGAACGTGTTGTAGACTTCATCGAAGAGGTCGATCGTGTGCTGGATTTCTTCCTCTACCTGATCCGGCGTGACGAAGAGATGCGCATCGTCCTGCGTGAAGTTGCGGACGCGGAACAGGCCGTGGAGCTCGCCGGACTTCTCGTGGCGATGGACGAGGCCGAGTTCGCCGAGGCGCAGCGGCAGGTCACGGTAGCTGTGCTGCTTGGAGTTGTAGACGAGCATGCCGCCCGGGCAGTTCATCGGCTTGATCGCATAGTCTTCACCGTCGATCTTCGTGAAGTACATGTTCTCTTTGTAATGATCCCAGTGGCCGGACGTTTCCCAAAGCTGACGGTTCAGGATGATTGGCGTCTTGATCTCCTGGTAACCGTAGCGGCGATGGACATCGCGCCAGTAGTTGATGAGCTCATTGCGAACGACCATGCCGTTCGGATGGAAGAACGGGAAGCCCGGGCCTTCCTCATGCAGGCTGAAGAGGTCGAGCTGCTTGCCGAGCTTGCGGTGATCGCGCTTCTTGGCCTCCTCGAGCATGTGGAGGTATGCGTCGAGGTCTGCCTGCTTCTCGAAGGCCGTGCCGTAGATGCGCTGCAGCATCTTGTTGTGCTCATCGCCGCGCCAGTAAGCACCAGCGATGCTCATGAGCTTCAGGGCCTTGACCTTGCCCGTCGAGACGACGTGCGGGCCAGCGCAGAGATCCGTGAACTCGCCCTGCGTGTACATCGTGATCTTCTCGCCTTCCGGCAGGTCGTTGATGAGCTCGACCTTGTAGGTCTCGCCCTTCTCCTCGAAGAACTTCAGGGCCTCTTCGCGGCTGACTTCCTTGCGCTCGAGCTTGAGGTTCTCCTTGACGATCTTCTTCATCTCTTTCTCGATGTCCGCAAGATCGGCTTCCGTCAGCTGACGGTCGATGTCGAAGTCATAGTAGAAGCCATTATCGATGGCCGGTCCGATGGCCAGGCGCACATTGGCATCCTTATAGAGGCGCTTGACGGCCTGTGCGAGGATGTGGGAAGCCGTGTGGCGCAGTGCCCAGCGGCCATCCTCGTCGTCGAACGTCAAAAATTCTACCTTGCAGTCTTTATCGAGGACCGTCGTGAGATCTTTCGTCTCGCCGTCCACCTTAGCAGCCAGCACCTTCTTGGCCAGGCTGTTGCTTACCTGTTTCACGAAATCCTGGATGCTGATGCCAGCTTCCGCCTCGCGCACCGCACCGTCTTTCATGGTGATCTTTAACATAATATGCCCTCCTTAAATTCAGGAAATCAAAAAAGCTCCGTCCCGCTTAGGGACGAAGCTCATGCATCGTGGTTCCACCCTGATTGCCACTCCCCATCGCCAGACAGGAAACAGCCACTCAGCATTTCGTAACGGAGAATGTGCTCCGGCAGTGCCTACTCTCGTTCAGCACGGCAGCTTAGAAGGGGTAGCCCCGGCGCTCACCTGAGATGCTCACAGCAAATGCATCCCTCTCTTGAGGCAGCGTCCCCGCGGTCATGTCTTCCGCATCGCTTTTGTCGATGGCTTTATTATAGGAGCCTCCCCTGACCTTGTCAAGCCTCCGATCATGTTTTTTCTTCACATTTCGCATCGGAATCGCATCCGGCCCGCGCCGCTTTCTGCAGCGTGCCGAGGATGCGGTGCAGTGCCGTCCGGTCGATCTTGCCGCGGTCATTGAGCGGCAGGTGCGGGAGAAGCACGATCACGTCGGGGACCTCAACCGGCTTGAGTGCGTGACGGACCATGTGGCGGATCAGCGGGCGCTCTGCCCCGTCTTCCGGAACGAGGAAGGCGGCGGCCGTATCGCCGCGCCGCACATCGCAGACCGGCAGCACAACCGCATCGGCAATGCCCGGCAGCGCCTTGAGCGCCACCTCGAGATGCACCGTACTGATCTTGACGCCGCCCTTGTTGATCCACGCCTCGCGCCGGCCGCCAAAAATCAGCTCACCCCGCTCGTTCAGCGATCCTGTGTCCTTGACCGAAAACGGTATCTCGATGCCGCTGACATGGTACGGTGTCGTGACGTAGATGAGCCCATCTGCGCCGATGCTCACCCCGATACCGGGGAACGGCCGCCCGAGATTGGCGCTGTCGCGCTCCGGATCATCACAGACGGCGTACGTGATGTAGTTGAGCTCGCTTGCCCCGTAATAGAGCAATATCCTGGCCGCCGGAAAGACCGCCTGCAGCTGGCGCAGCATGTCAGGCGTCAGGAGCTGCGACCCTGTAAAGATCGTCGAAACACCCGCATACGGCCCGCGCATGGCGCGTCCCAGCAAGTGGAGCTTTGTCGGCACGAGGTAGAGGCAGTTCACGCCATGGCAGCGCATCAGGTCTTCCCAATGACGGCAGCGCATCAAACCGCTCGTCACCACCGTGCCGCCCTCATAGAGCACCGAGAGCAGGCTGTTCATATTCCCCGTGAAGCTCAGGCTGCCGTGCAGGAACATCACCGTGTCCGCACAGACCTGGAAGATATCGTCCTGTACCGGAAAAAAGCCCGCCCAGCTCGCATATGTCCGGTACATGACCTTCGGCGTCCCGGTCGAGCCGGAGCTCAGCACGCCGAGGACATCCGCCTCCTCATGTGTGCGCTCTACCAGCCCCGACGGTTCAAAGAGATGCGAGGCACCCGCGCAGCGCCAGATGCCCTGCAGGCCGTTTTCCCGCTGGACGGCCCGCACTTCCTCAGGCTCCATCCCGTGATGCAGCAGGATAGGGCGTGCCCCAATGGCCTGCAGCGCCAAGAACGAGACCAGCTGGCCGATAAAGTCATCCGCCAGGACGAGGATGTCACCGCGAACACCCAAAAAAGACGCCTCAACCGCCATAGCAGCAACGCGCCGCCACAGCGCATCGTACGTCAGCTTCTCCTCATCCGCGACCAGGAACACCTTCTGCGGCTGCCAGGCAGCCTGCCAGCGAAGCAGTGCCGCATAATCGTGCAGGCAGCCCTTTGCCGCCTGCACGTCCTGTCTTCTCATGCCCTCATGCATCTATGACCTTCCCCTCTGTCCAATTCCATACCGCCCCGCATCACATATGCAGGAGAACGGCTTCGCCCATGCCGCCTGCTCCAGCAATGGAGAGAATGCCCAGTCCGCCGCCCGCCGTCTGCAGGGAACGCAGCAGGTGAATGGCTAGGATTGCACCTGTTGCGCCGTACGGATGGCCGTAGGCCAGTGCTCCGCCGAGCCGGTTATAGCGGTCGAGGCAGCCGTGATGTGCGCGGTCAAACAGCACGTCGATGACCGCAAACGCCTCGTTGAACTCGATAGCCGACAAGTCTTCATAGCAGAGGCCCCGCCGCTTGAGCAGGAAGTCCGCCGTGCGCATCGCGCCGCGCGGGCTCTCTGCCGGATTGCCGCCCAGCGCACACGCATCCACGACGCGCGCCTCAGGTGGCAGTCCGTGCCTCTGCAGGAACGCATCGCTCGCCATCAGCAGGAAGGCCGCTCCATCGTGAACCGCACAGGCATTCCCCGCATTGAGCAGCGTCCCGGGACCGAAATGCGGCGGCAGGCGGTCGAGAAGGCGCTGCGTGAGCTGCGGGCGGACACCGCTGTCCTGTCGGCAGTCCCCGACCGGCACGATCGCATCGGCCAGCAGCCGACGCGCCTTCCCAGCCAGACGATGGCTGCGCAGCACGAACGCATCGAGTTCAGCCCGGCTCACCTGCTCCGCCTCCATGACGCGTTCCGCGCCCCTCAGCATCGCATCGCCCGACACATCCCCCGGCGCGAACTGCGCCGTCCAGTACGCGCCATCCGGCACGAGCGCACGGCGCGGGTCGTGCTCCGCATAGATGCGCAGCGGCTGAAGCGAGGCGCTCTCCATCCCACCGACGAGATAGCAGTCCCCCTGGCCGCTCGCGATCTTCGCGGCCGCTATCGAGAGAGCCGCCGCAGCCGAGGCACACTGCACATCGATCGTGACGGCGGGGACTTCCTCCGGCAGGCCCGCTTTCAGCGCCATCAGCCGCGCGAGGTTGCCGCCCGTCCCGACGGCATTCCCCGCCAGCACACCGCAGACCTCCCGTCCCGCGATCCCATACCGCTGCAGGATCGCCCGGATGACGAACGCGCCGAGATCTTCCGGCAGGATGCGCGAAAGCGCGCCACCCCGATGCGCAATGGGTGTCCGCAGTCCGCCAGCAATACAGGCCCGGCTCAGTGGCCCGTCCGCCGGACTCATCTGCCCCGCTCCAGCGCCTCATTGACCTTGACGCCGAGGAACGCCGCCATGAGACATTTGATGATGTCGCCGGGAATGTACGGCAGCACTGCCATGACAAGCGCCGCGCCCAAGCTGACATCCATGACGAGCATCATGGAGATCAGGCCGCCGACATACGTCAGCGGGATGCCGACGACGATGTCGACGAGCGCATAGCGCTTGAAGTTCGGCGTAGCGCCCTTCAATGCGCTGATGATCGGATAGACGACGAGCCAGGCAATGATGTAGCCGCCCGTCGGGCCGAAGAGCTTGCCGAAGCCGGCCGTGCCGCCGACAAATACAGGCAGGCCGATGCACCCGAGCAATACATAGACGAGCAGCGCCATGAACGTCTGTTTTGGCGTCAGCACGAAAGCCGTCACGCCAAGCGCCAGCGTCAGCGCCGTGACCATGCCGGGCGTAAAAGGCAGCGGAAAAGAAATATACGCCGTCACGCAGCAGAACGCCACGCAGAGCGCCATCTTCGTCATATCTCTTGCCGTTAAATCCATACGAATTCCCCCTAATCCCCTCCCCGATCCCCGCGGAGGGCTCAAACATCAAGGCAGCGACAGTGCTGCGCATGTGTCTTATTATAGGACAGCCATCCTGTCATGTCAACCAATGTCATCGCTTAGGTTAACGTTAAAGAGAGCGAACCTGCACCGAAATCATCTCCCCGGCAAACGAAGCGCCATGAAAGCGCAGCTCGACGCGCGCCGCACGGCAGATTTCCTCGTGGGACAGAGCGGCTTCGAGGATCTCCAGTCCGGGGACAAGCGGCGCATCACCGGCATGAAGCGGATTCGTGTCCCCGACATCTTCCACGAAGGCGTGCACCTCCTCCGCCGAGAAGCAGAAGGATAGCTGTATCTCATCCGGCACCCCTTCCGCCAGTATCTGCAAAGGCCGCCCGGCTCGCCTGGTCGGATTATTCCTCTGCAGAGCGCGGCGCCCGAGCAGCATGGTGAGCCGCAGTTCCCCCGAATCATCTGCAGCCACAATATCCAGAAGCCCATGATGATCGCGCAGGATGTGCAGGCCATCTCCCGCACGCCCCCGCCTGCGCTGCCAGACCGCCCGGCCAATCAAAGCCCCTTCATATCGCGCCCCCTTTAGGCTGGCTGTCATGCGCGCCAGATCACGAAACATCTCACATACCCCCTTACACGCACCATTGTAGCGTGGACCGAAGAATCCAGTCAAAAAAAATTGCGGCAAAGCAGAATCGCTTTGCCGCAGCCAGGACTCAGATCTGCTGCAGTGCCTGCTGGAAATCCTCGAGCAGGTCTTCCGGATCCTCAAGGCCCACGTTGATGCGCACGAGGTCATACGTCACACCGGCCGCCGCCTTCTCCTCTTCGCTGGCATGCACGAAGATCGTCGTGGCAGGATGCAGGACGAGCGTGCGGGCATCGCCGATATTCGAGACGTTGAGCGCGTAGTGCAAGTGGTTGATGAAGTCAAATGCCTTTTCCTTCGTGCCGAGCCGCAGGGTCAGCATCGCACCGTAGCGATTGCCGAACTGCTTTTTGGCCACCTCATGATAAGGGCTCGAGGCAAGCCCCGGATAATTGACAGCAACGCCACGTGCAGCAAAATGCTCTGCGAGCTGCTGCGCCGTCGATGTGATGCGGTCCAGGCGCAGGGCCAGCGTATCGAGACCGATGCCCGTCAGATACGCATTCATCGGCGCCATGCAGCCGCCGTAATCCGTCACCATGCGCATGCGCATGCGCACGAGAAAGCTCATTGGCCCGAAGCGGTAATCCTGGAACTTCGGGAAGCGCACAGGGTCCCAGCGGAAATTCCGTCCGCTGACGACAATCCCGCCGATGGAATTGCCATTGCCGTTGAGCGATTTTGACGTCGAGTGGATGACGACATCCGCGCCGAGCGCGAGCGGCTGGCAGAGGTACGGCGTCGTCACCGTATTGTCAACGAAGAGCGGGACCTCATGCGCATGGGCGAGCTCTGCGAGCGCCTTGATGTCCGGCACGTCGAGCTTCGGGTTGCCGATCGTCTCGACGTAGAGCAGGCGCGTGCGCTCCGTCATCACAGCCTCAAAAGCCGCAGGACTGTCGCCGTCCGCGTAGCGGACCTGGATGCCGTAGTGTGCAAGATCGCGGAACAGCGAGCTCGTGCCGCCGTAAAGACCGCCCGACGCCACGAGCTCATCGCCCTCCCGCAGCACATTGAGCACCGCCTGAGAGACAGCCGCCATGCCCGATGCACAGGCCACAGCCCCGGCACCGCCCTCCAGATCATTGATGCGGCGCTCCAGGCTCATGAGCGTCGGATTGCTGACACGCGTGTAGACAAATCCCGGCTTGCGCCCCGCAAACACCCACGCCATATCCTCCGCCGTCTCCTGATAGAATGCCGATGTCTGAAAAATCGGCTGCGTCGTCGCCCCCGTCGCCGGATCCGGCCCAAAGCTGCCGTGCAGCAAGCGTGTCGTAAATCGCATAAAACCATCTCCCGTCCATAAAAAAGGCCTACAGGCCCGTGCCAGGGCGCAGAGCACCCCGCACAGACCCATAGGCTTCCGTCTTTCGAATGACCTACCGATATGTACATATCCGTCAACTATGTATCGCATATATATTATCTATGATATATCACGCACGCCTCGTTGTCAACCGCATACTGTGTCGATACATCGATACACTTATGTCATGTATCGTTTATACTTATCATGGTTTTTTCTCGTTAAGCTCTTCGACGAGTCCCTCCGGTAGAATGATGCTCGTCATACCATAAACAAACGCCGCGAGCTGGTAAGGTTGATAGATCAACGCGACCTGGCCGTGACCGGCAAGGTAGAAATTGCCGCTAAGCGGTTCACTCGCATAATCCCGGAACAGCTGGTACTTCGGGATTACCTTTCCGCTACCGCTGAACACCGGCAAATTGTAGATGCGCCAGGCATCATCTGAACCGATTCGCACAAAATCGCGGATACTCGCGCGCTCACCGGTATCCTTGCTGTATGTGACGCCGCGATAATGTGGCATGCCGTGTGCCGCACCATGCGTGTACGTCCAAACGCAGAGAACGAGCGAAACGTAACTCTGCCCTTCATATTTGAGTTTGTATGATACCTGCAGTTCATCATACTGGTAATTCAACGCAGCTTTCATGTCCTCGATCTGACTGCGGATATCCGCATTGATCTTCGCTGCAACCGCCGCATCATCCTTGATATGCACGACAGGGTACAACGAGTCCTGTCCCCCTGTCTTCACCGCCTCCGACGAGATGCTCGCCGATGCCGTCGGACAAGCGACAAATGCCGAAGACATCCCTATTGCCGCTGCCATCAGCGCCATAGCTACGAAAGAATGTTTCATCTCAACCGCTCCTCTCCTTAAAAATTACAATCTTCTGTAAGATTATAATTCGCTATAACTTTACAGAATCCTGCTACCTCACCTATCAACATCTAAAAAGCATCACCAAAGCAGTACTTCCTCAATCTGCCGTTCAATTTCTAATCCTGCATGATGTCGTTTTGCGAAAAACTACTTCCCGCGCATGCAGGATGCATCATTGTCGGGCTATTCCTCGGCACTGAGCAGCTGCACGGCACAGGCTATGAATTTCCTGGCAGCCGGGGATGCATCCTTCATATGCGGCACAGCAATGCCCAGCTCAATATACTGACGCGGGCGAAACGGCCTCGTGACGACGCGGCCCGTCCAGTTTTTCGTGGTCAGATCATTATTCAGACTCAGTCCGAGCCCCTCCTCCACCATACAGTATGTCGTATAGGGATCTGCCGTCGTGAACTGAATATCCGGCTGGATCTGGTGTTCCTGCAAAAAGCGGTCAATGTCTGTGTCATGTCCAGGCAACGTGATGATAAACGATGCATGATTTAATCCAGGAATCGGAAAATCCGGCTGGCTTGCGGCATCATGCGTCGGTGGCAGCCAGACAAAAAGCTCATCCCTGGCCAGCGGGATCCAGTCGTGGACGATTCCTTTCGTTGGCCGGGCAGACAGGCTGCAGTCAATCGAACCTTCATTGAGCCAGGCCGAAAGGTCCAGATTCGTGCCTTCCCGCAGGTGAATCTCCACCTGCGGATATTTTTGCCGATAGACCCGCAGGACTTTCGGCAACCAGGCCGCCGACACACTGTAATAACTGCCGATATTCAGGCTGCCCTGGATCACGCCGCGGATTGCCGCCCCCTGTTCAGCGGCAATCTGCTGTGCCTTCACGATATTGCGCAAAGCCGGCAGCATTGCCTTGCCGTCAGCCGTCAGGCGCACACCGTGCTGCGTCCGAATCAACATAGGAAATCCAGTTTCTTGCTCCAATGAGCGGATCATGCGCGTAATGCCGGACTGCGTATAACCGAGGATCTCGCCAGCACGCGTCAGGCTGCCCTGTTCCGCTGCAATCAGAAGGGCTTCACATTTTACACTATCCATCTTTTTCTCCTATTATGATGAAATGTCATGATGTTTATGATAGTTTGCCGTTTGTATCATGGATAAATCTATCGTACAATATCTACAACAAAACATCAACGACAATCTTGTTTCAGGAGGATTTATCATGAATGAACAGCATTATCTTCTGCCCTTTGCTTCCGACTATATGGAAGGCACCCATCCTGCCATTCTCAAAAAAATGATGGAAATCAACCACACGCCGATGCCTGGCTATGGCGCGGATGATATCTCGCACCGCGCAACCGAAAAAATTCTCGCGGCCTGCCACGCGCCTGAAGGTGAAGTGCATTTTCTCATCGGCGGCACGCAGACAAACGCCACCGTCATCGATGCAATGCTGCCCTCCTATCAGGGTGTCATTGCGGCAGATACGGGACACATCAGCGTTCACGAAGCTGGCGCCATAGAATTCGGCGGCCATAAAGTCCTGCCGCTGCCCCACAAACTCGGCAAGCTTTCCCCGGATCAGATTGATGCCTTTCTCAAAAATTTTGAGCAGGACGGCAACCGCGATCACATGGTCATGCCCGGCATGGTCTATCTCTCACATCCAACCGAATACGGCACACTGTATACGGCCGATGAACTGCGCGCCATCCATCGCATCTGCCAGGAACATCACATCCGCCTATATCTGGATGGTGCGCGCCTTGCCTATGCACTGGCCTGCCCGGAAAACGAGCTGGATCTGCCGCTGATTGCCGCATGCTGCGATGCCTTCTATATCGGCGGCACGAAATGCGGTACCTTGTTTGGCGAGGCTGTTGTCTTCCCGAAAAAGAACACCGTGCCGCATTTCTTTACCATCATCAAGCAACATGGTGCCCTGCTCGCCAAGGGCTGGCTGCTCGGCCTGCAGTTTGATACGCTGTTCACGGATCATCTGTATCAAGAGATCGGCCGCCCTGCCATCGAAGCAGCTGACAGGATCTGCGAAGCCCTGAAAGCACATCATTACCAGCTTTTCTTCCCCACGCCGACGAATCAGATCTTTGTTGTCATGCCCAATCAGATCCTGCCGGAACTTGAAAAGAAAGTCGCCTATGGGTTCTGGGAAAAATATGACGAAAACCATACAGTAATCCGCTTTGCCACGAGCTGGGCCACCCGGACCGAAGATACAAAATCCCTCATTGCCATCCTGCAGAATCTGAAGCATTAATGCAAGCTACAAGGAACAGCGTAAAAAATCTCTATACGTTTCCGCATCAGCCTCAGCTATAAACGTTCCATAATAGCGCACTGTAATACGGAACATATACAAATGACGGATTCGCAGTCCAACTATCGCAGCAAAAGCCAAAGCACCACCAAAGTGAAAACATAGTGCGCCGAAAGCCAGCGCAGGCAATCCACGCGCCCAGCTAAAACCGTAATCCGTGCGAACGGAAATCTCCTGAAAATCTAGAATCGACACTTTGTTGAGCGCAATCGGTGGGCGGCCATCCGCAATCAATACCGTACCAAAGAGTCTGTAATCAGTGGAAATATCGCCTGACACGATACGGAAAGCCATAGCAACCCTCCCCTTTCATCACCTAGCACTTCATACTCAGTCGTACGACACTCTCACAAATAGGAACCTCTAATCTACCTATGCGGCAGTTAACCAGTCTTGTCCGACGATATCGGGCGGCCGTCCTTTCTAAGCTGCCTATGCGGCAGTTAACGCGTGTATGGCCTGGCAGCCAATAGTCATTCATTTCTAAGCTGCCTATGCGGCAGTTAACTCGTATAAGCCGATGCATCAGTGACTTTACCGTTTCTAAGCTGCCTATGCGGCAGTTAACCTGTCGTGTCACCTCCTACGCTGTGCGGTACCATTTCTAAGCTGCCTATGCGGCAGTTAACATCGTAATCGTCTGCGTCGATGCCGAAATCGTTTTCTAAGCTGCCTATGCGGCAGTTAACAGGAAATCAACGAGAGTAATGCAAAGCGGGATTTTCTAAGCTGCCTATGCGGCAGTTAACCAGCCCTGCAAGAGAGCTACTTTTTTTCACGCTTTCTAAGCTGCCTATGCGGCAGTTAACACGAAGTCCGAACCGACCAGAGCGCAGATCTTTTTCTAAGCTGCCTATGCGGCAGTTAACTTGGTCTGTATATTCTGCGGCGTGACGATGACTCTCTAAGCTGCCTATGCGGCAGTTAACGCTCTTAACGACAGCCATCTGTACATCATCAATTTCAGCAGTTTACAGCTTTTGAGACATAATAAAATCACGTAGCCCCTGCTGGTGTATAATAGATTCACCACAAACCAAACACGAGAGGTGCTACGTGGTGTCTCAATTATACACCAGTCAGTCAACAGTTGACAAACTCTTGACGATTTTTTCTTCCTTGTTTCTCGCTGCAACGAGACCGACGCGCCATTTGCTGGCGTGGCTTCTCATTGCTCAGCTGGCTCTGGAGTCGGCTTCGTCGGTGCGCTGCCTGTTCCGGCAGTTCCTGTCGAAGCAGACGGACACATCGCTCAACAGCTATTACCGTGCCCTTGGCAACGGCCTCGTCACGGATGCATCCATTCGCCAGGCCTTGGCGCTGCGGGCGCTTGCCATAGTGCCAGAGGCACTGCGGCAGGAGCCTATCCTGCTCAGCGTGGACGACACGTCCATTGCCAAGTGGGGCAAGCACTTCGACGGTGTAGGGATCCTGTACGACCACGCCAAACACGATGGCAAGTCCTATTTCAATGGCCATGCATTTGTCAGCTTGACGATGAGCGTGCCGGTCCTTCCATGAGAACGCAGGCAAGCAGCAGATCCGTTATATCGCGGTGCCGATTGGCTACGTCATGAGCAACGGCGAAGCCTCGAAGCTGACGCTTGCCTGCCAGCTTCTCGATGAAGTCATGCCAATCCTTGAAAAGCGCCAGGTCATCCTGCTCTTCGACAGCTGGTATGCCAAGCGTGAGCTGCTCGCGCATGCACTCCGCTACCCGAATCTCAGCGTGATCTGCAATGCACGTCATGATACGGCGATGTTCGAGTTGCCGGATTCGACAGCAGGCCGTCGCGGCCGTCCACCAAAGTACGGTAAACGCTTGATGCTGGACGAGATTGCCAATGATCTCACGAATTACCTTTGCCGGATGGACAACTATTTTGTTGCTCACCGTCTGGTGAAAACGCGCATCTTTGGCGACCATACCGTCCATGCCTATGTGACGCTGAGCAAGAGTGGCTCGTACCGTCTCTTTTTCATCACCATAGATCCGATGGCGCTGCACATGAGCATTGCTTGGCAGGAGAACAAAGGGCTCCGCAACACCAGCTCCAAGCATATGGCGATTTACCCGCTCAAGCTCTACAAACTCCGCTGGGGCATTGAGACGAACTACTACGAGCAGAAGATGGGGAGCTCGGCAGCTACAAAGTTCGCACAAAGACTGCGATTGAGCATCTGCTGAACCTGACGAATGCCGGACACGCTCTTATGAAGATCCTGCCGTACGAGGACGAGCGGCTGAGTGCCTACCAGGACAAGAGCCCGCAAGAGCTGCGGCACGCACTGAGCCAACAGATCCACAAGGAAGTATTTTTCGCCACTTTGGTGTCCAAAGCCCAAAGTAGCATAAATTCAAGCGCTCTGCTCAAAGCCTTGCAAGCCTTGGCTTGGGGCGATGGGCAAGCGGCTTAAAAGCTGTAAACTGCTGCATCAATTTCTAAGCTGCCTATGCGGCAGTTAACCTCAATCACATGAATGCTCGTAATTTCAAAAATTTCTAAGCTGCCTATGCGGCAGTTAACGCGTGAAAAAAGCGATGGTAGAAGTCATCAGATTTCTAAGCTGCCTATGCGGCAG
>NZ_DGWR01000002.1:87499-87636 GCF_002395285.1 Mitsuokella sp. UBA4253
AGCTGCCTATGCGGCAGTTAACGACCGGCGAGCAGATGCAGTCCGAACTGATGGTTTCTAAGCTGCCTATGCGGCAGTTAACGACTTCTGGCAACGAAGCCGACTATAAGCAATTTTCTAAGCTGCCTATGCGGCAG
>NZ_DGWR01000002.1:87693-217721 GCF_002395285.1 Mitsuokella sp. UBA4253
AAGCTGCCTATGCGGCAGTTAACCTATTCCCGACAAGAAGGGCCGCCCTCATGAGTTTCTAAGCTGCCTATGCGGCAGTTAACACGACCCTGCGACGTGCGGCAATGTCCTGCGCTTTCTAAGCTGCCTATGCGGCAGTTAACGCAGCTATATCACCGGCTTCCGCGGCAAAGCTTTTCTAAGCTGCCTATGCGGCAGTTAACGGCCTGCACTTTGTAAAAATCGGCGACATTGCTTTCTAAGCTGCCTATGCGGCAGTTAACGACTCGCCTATGTTGTTCGCTACCATGCCAAATTTCTAAGCTGCCTATGCGGCAGTTAACCTGCCGCTTGATATGAATCATGCCGTCTTTCATTTCTAAGCTGCCTATGCGGCAGTTAACTCATTGCGCAGGACACAGCGGACACGGCGGCGTTTCTAAGCTGCCTATGCGGCAGTTAACTTTCGCAGTAGAATATGCTGCCAACTTCGTGATTTCTAAGCTGCCTATGCGGCAGTTAACAAGAACCTTATCCGGCTCTTTTTCCCATTTCATTTCTAAGCTGCCTATGCGGCAGTTAACGGCCCCTTGTGGCGAGCGACCATGTTGGCAATTTTCTAAGCTGCCTATGCGGCAGTTAACACATGGCGGCCTGACGCAATGCGGCAGTCCTTTTTCTAAGCTGCCTATGCGGCAGTTAACCGAGCACCGACGGCGTGGCGTTATCTTTTGAATTTCTAAGCTGCCTATGCGGCAGTTAACGTGATATTTCGTCAACCCTATCCCTTCGGGACTTTCTAAGCTGCCTATGCGGCAGTTAACGTCCCCGTCACGGGATATTCGTAGTCGCGGAATTTCTAAGCTGCCTATGCGGCAGTTAACAAAGATGACGTTCTTCTGCTCAATCTGCACTGTTTCTAAGCTGCCTATGCGGCAGTTAACGCCATCCAGGACACTTCAGCAGAGATCGCCAATTTCTAAGCTGCCTATGCGGCAGTTAACACGCGGTTCTCGGGATGTAGAGGGCAATTCTTTTTCTAAGCTGCCTATGCGGCAGTTAACTCGCGGCTATTTGCTTGTGGCGGTTGCCTCTCTTTCTAAGCTGCCTATGCGGCAGTTAACCATAAAGCCGCCCTCGGCCCTTGATATATAAATTTCTAAGCTGCCTATGCGGCAGTTAACGAAAACGGAAAACATATCTGGGTTCTGCTCAATTTCTAAGCTGCCTATGCGGCAGTTAACTTACATAAGGATAATAACTATCAGGTTTTGGATTTCTAAGCTGCCTATGCGGCAGTTAACAGTAATCTTTTGTGCGAATAGCCCTATTCTACTTGAGCTCGCACCGTCTAACACCTATTTAACCAAAATTTTATGCACTTGTCAAAGCCCTTGATTTACAAGGCATTCAGGCATACGACAAAAACTTTGGTCAAAAGTCGGGAACAGATGATCTCCTGCTAAATCCATAGGCAGAGAAGCCTTCACAAGGGTGCTCTACCGCTTCCTGCTTCTGGATGAATAGGCTGAAGCGATGATGATTTGTCATGCTCTCTAACTGGATGTACGGATACCTCGTCTTGTTTGCAGCTGACGGAAAAATCTTTTGGGCTTCTTCTATTGACATACTGTGCCTTTGTGCATAGCGTCTGGCTTTCCGCGCAGCAGTCGCCTCGGGCTGATAGCGACTGTACATCACGAAACCTTTGCATGCCCTGATGGGTACGGGACGAACAGTCTTGATCTTCACGTAATCTGGCGCAAGGTGCTTTAATGCATCGGCCAGATTCAAACGCTGCAAATCGGATTCTTCTGGAGCCAACAGGCGAAGTGTACGACCGAGTGTCGGCTGTACATCAGAGTACTCCGGAAATGCCACACCACACCGAATCACGCCTTGTTCATCTTTGCTGTTGACCAGTGCCAGATGGATCTGGCGGTAAACTTTAGTCCAAAGGAATGAGATTGCGATATCTTCTGTCGGCTGCAAGATAACCTCTTGGTAGAACCACATGCCCATCATCCCCTTTATTCTTTTCCGCTTGCACCGAAGACACCGCCACGAATCAAGACCGCCATAACGTAGTGCGCAGCTTCCGGACTGTCAAAATCAGCATCCAGTGAGTACTTATCAAAAAGCGTGTAGAAATCGTTCTTTGCCTTTGGAGTACGGAACGCTTTGCCTAGGTTCGTCACTGCACCATACGGCTCTACGGCGATTGGCCCTACTCCTGTATTTGTCCCATATTCTTCATACCAGGTATCAATCGTGCGGATTGCATTGCTGAGCTTCTGCGAATGCATGGCCGCTGTACCATCTACCTCATACAAGACTTTGCTCTTCTTGCCTTTTCCTTTGTCAAGAATAAGCTCTTCGCTTGGATAGACGTCCTGCCCCTTGCCAATCTTGGCAAAAGCCGTCACTGTCAACAACAGATACGGGATCTTACCAGCCAATGCCGATTCAATCTGTTCAGCTAATGCCTCAACCCTCTCATCACTCTTGTCAAAATTCTGCAGGGAATAATCATACGGATGGAACAGCCACTGTGTCGCATCGGGCCCATCGGTTTCTACCTGCACTTCCAGCTCTTCCGCACCGACGCGATTCCGCCAGAGAAAACGCGCATTGGCAAGATTCAGCGCATACCGTTTTGCCAGTTCACCGAATCCGTATTGCTTTGCATAGCGCTGTCCCATCTTCAAGATTTTTTCTTTATGCTCTGTATTATTGCAAGCTGCAGGAACAGCTGCGCCCGGCAGAATCTTCATCGTAAACGTAACTTTCAAAGTATCCTGATCCATGGAAAGTGATGCCGCATCGACGGTCTGCAAGTTCGGTTTTTCGACTTCTGCATTGAGCTTGGCAGGGTCGTTAGCCACTGCTGATTTCAAACGATTAGAGATCGTGCCGCGGACAGATTTTTCATGTAAAGGAAGTGCAGTCGCTTTTTTCTGACGCTCATCCCAAACCGTCCCATACATCAAACCATCTGAGAGAACAATTTTTTTCTCAAAAGACAATACCGTTGCTAAGCCCTTCGTGTTTGATTTTGCCATGATTAATCCTCTCCTTTATCTTTTTCACTTGATCCCATCTGCTCATTCACACAGACATATAAGCCAGCCTGCTCATCATAATGATAGTGCCACATCATTTGATCGATATCCTGAAAACGATGCGGCATCCTGAACTCACCGAGTGTCAACACCGGTTCGGCAAAACGATGCAATGTGCTTGCATCGCGCTGATTTGCAACATGCCCTAGTGGTGTCAACCCTTTGAACCCCGTGACAATCGGCACAAGCCAGCCTTTTTCCTGGCGCGGCTGCAAACGCCATGTGTCCTGCTCATCATCGTACTCATAGTGCAAGGCTAGCAAATCCAACATGGCTTGCAAGGTATCCTTATGCTCCGATTTTTCCTGCCTCTTTCTCAGCAGCTGACGACGCTCGATCAGGACATATCCCGGCATAAGACTGCGGATGGCATGGCGCACATCTTTTTCGTTATCTTCATCCACTAAGAGGATTCTCGAATTGCGTGTCGAAGTTGACTTCATAGAATCTTTTATCGACGAAAAAGGCGAAAACGCTAAGATGTCTCCTCCTGCAATCTTCATTCCCCTTAGAGCTTCCGCTACCTTCTCGATGAAAAGTGAGAAGCTGCCCGGCACCAGCCCGTCCACTTCAATAAGAAGAGATACGGTCAGATGAACTCTCGCTTCCTCGATAAATGGAGGCCGCTCAAATGATGCTCCTTTTTTCCGCAAAGGATTCGCGGTGATGATTACCGAGTTCACATAGTCACCCGGACCTTTATAAGTCTGCAAATCAAAGTCATGGCAGGACACCGCCATTTTTTTCAGGTGAATGCCCGACAGCGCCTCATTGCATCGGAGCTTTCGCTCCAGCGCATGCATGGCACCCAGCCAGGCTGTCATGGCGGGGAAGCCAATCGTGAGCGGGCTGCTGAAAGCATTTGCGTTGTGGATTTTGACATGTCGTAGCAGCAAATACGTTTTGCTTCTATTCATCCTTCTCTCACCTCCTGCTTCAGCACCTCTTCCATCGTCGCCGCAAAGGAATGCAGCTCTGCATCCGAAAGCGAAATCTCTTTCCGCTTCTCTATGCGACAGAACCTCCCGTAGGCATTTACGAGCCAACGAGCAAAATCCAAGCAGACCGGCCAGATCCAATCCGTATCAGCTTGCCGCTGGCTTCCATAGGCTTCATCCAGCCAAACTGCCTGCTCATCTGACAGCTCAGTCTCCTTGCTCCAGCCAGCAGGAAGGGCCTGCAGACGATTCGCTTCGTATAAGACAGACTCAACAAAATCCAGGATGATATCCTCACGGCGCTCACGCATCTCAAGATTATGGCGCTGATCTCGAAACAGCGAATCGAGATGTAACAGCATGTTACTGAAACTGCGCCAGTAAAGTGAGTCAAAGAAAAAATTTCTTTTAGGCATCTTTATTTTCCGACCAGCCAGGCATGGTGGCAACGATGGCAAAACTTGTATTCCTAAAGAAGAATTCCGCGTGCTCACATTTTGAACATTTGCGCCTCCAAAGCGGACGTTAGTCAAATCGGGAAAAGTCTGATATGAACCACCATAACATTCTGACTTTTTATCTTGGCACTTTCTCTGCACTTGAAATGCCTTTCTGATCCGATTCGTAAGTTCAAGCATCAAAATACTCGGTGGTAAAATACTGAGTAGATGATATTCTCCATCACGGTCAGGTATAGGGAAATACACTTGTTTTAGGCGTGCATCACTTTCCTCCGGAGCCTTTGATATCTGAATACGCAAAATCTTCTCTCGTAATGATTCATATCCAATCCCTAGCGATTCTATCTCACGACGGATAAATGGTGAATCCTCACGAAAATATTGCCAAGCTGTTTTAGCCTCAAGGTCATCTTTCTGTTCCGCTATAGTTTCTTTCTGTGAAAACCGTGAAACTAAGAATGACGCAATCGTCATGAAGGCGGAACCACCATCCACAAAAATATCTTGTTGTACTGCCGCATCAGCTGTCGTCAAGTAGCCTTCACCTGTAGGGTTACTATTATCATGTAAATGAACGGCCAAGTCTGGATGTGTGTACTTGCCGATATGTGAGCTCACCCAATATCGGTCAAGGTTCTTCAAATTACTCTCTAGCCATTCAGCTGGAGTTTGTTGCTTCTTCGCCGCCTTATCAGCGATGTAAGTTGCTATCGATCCCATAATCTTCCCTCCTTCTTGCTATATTATATCATAACATAATTATGGATTCAAGATAGAGATTTGATTCTGATACAACATTTTTCAGGAGCTGCCTACACGGCAGATGACAATTGTATCAGAACATGATTATTTACTAAGCTACCTATGCGGCAGATCCTACTGGATTCATTATAGCAGAAACGGATTCGACTGCCTATCACTTTCTTTCGTTCACCAAGGTATGAAACACTCCAAGCTGGTCATCATACCAGCACACCCTCGCCTCGTCTTCATAGCCAGAAAGGCCCAACTGCCCATATCGCTCGGATATACGTTGCAGGACCTCTCCTTCGTCGTCATCCAAATACGGCCTTCTGGCAGCTTGTGCCTGAAGAGACGCCATATAGGACCGAGGTAGCCAGAAACGCTCTCTGTACACATCCAGTTTCTCCTGGGGATATGGTTTCAGGTTGCACAAATCTCCACAAGCCGTGTATTTGCCACCATTTCTTTCATAAAACCCCAGCATGCCTTCATTCGCATCATAGCGATAGCACAGCTCTTTATCTGGAACGCCTGCGCGGAACGGACGCAGATACTGTGGCAAGCCAGTCATCCACCAGCAGGTCTGCTGCCAGCCGCCCACTTCATCCGGTGATTTATCATCGAGGTTGCGCCAATCCGCCAGTCTCTGATGCTCCAGATCAATCAGCCTCGACTTTGGACAAAGCGGCTTCGGAATCTGCACGCGGGGAATGGCATCGATATGGTCCCAATTACCGTCGGGCACTAATTCCTTCATATCATGGCTCTGCAGCAGATAGTGCGAGGCTTTCTCGAAACCCGGCCGACAAAAGACTGCCCTCTGTGCCGGATTCATCATGCCCTGCCAGTTGAATTGCATGACACCGATGTTCGGAGCGGATATATCCTGCAGGCATGGACGGTGACGATGGACGCGGCCCGCCAGCTGGATGATAGAGCGGTAAGAGGACGGCTCTACGATTGCCCAGTCAAAATCATGATCGCGGCCGATTTCCTCCACTGGAGTAGCCACCACCAGAAAAATACAACGCTTCTCACGATGGCCATCCAAATGGCTGCGAAGAATGGTATCCTGGAAGGATACCTGTACCCCGCGTTCCTGCTTGCGGCGCAGGACATGGTCGAGATACGCTTCCTGTTCATGACGCAGCAGCAGGACTTGGCGACTGTGATAGCACATGACGAAAACTGCCGTATCATCTGGCCAGTCAGCTGACAGCAGGGCAAGAGCCATATTGACACACGGATCGATATTGGCAAATCGTACGAGTCCAAATGAAACTTCCTTGTTCGTCTTCTCGTCAACGACATGGTAACTCCCATGCAGCTGCAGGACGGCCTGCTTCATCGCTGCAACATACGACTGCCATGACAGTTCTTTCGTCGTCTGAGGCTGACACGGAACCAAGACAGCTTTTCGCTTCACGACCTGCGCCTGTAATTTCTTGACGCGCTTCTCGACAAAGCTCTCATGGGCCAATCGATACTGGTTCGGCTGCTGCAGCGGTATGGTTGCAGATGCAGAACGGAATTCATCCACCCAGACAGCCGTTAGCGTTTTTGTCCTGTCTGAGAATGCATTATAGCAGCACAAGCCATCCTGATAAGCTTGATAGAACCCCTGCGCTAAATCGGGTGGAATCGTCGCAGAAGACAGGACTACATTGCGGCCCAGTACGCCAGCTAAATGAACCAGGCGGGCGACCGCCGTCAAATCTTCCGGCGAGAAATCATCCACTTCATCAATGACGAGATCCGCTGACATCATCCGAAGGAACGGAAGCAAGCCCTGCCCACCGCGCGTCACCTCTGTCGCACGGATGATCTGGTCAATGGTCGCAACAAGTACTGGCTTGAACAGGAAGGCTCCATTTTTCTTTGACTGCGGATTTTTGCGTCCATCCAGGTAGATGTCCAGATACTTCAGCTGTTCATGCGTGAAGTTATCTTCAAAGGAAAGCATATCTTCCAAAAGTTCTTCTTCGCCAGCGCCACCGATCTCACAAGGAGAACCTTTCTCTTCTGAATCCGCAGTATCTACAACATCTGACTGCTTTTCCTGACGATACAATTCTTCAACAGCTGAAGAACCGATGATGATGGCCAATTCATCATTCGTCAGATGCATGCGCTCCTGATATTCGCTACCAGTCTGGAGCGTCAGCGAGCGGAGCCCCAGCGCTAACGTATAGCGCATCGACTTGCCATTGGGCGACAATGCCTGCATCAGTTTGGCATTTGCGGTAGTCTTGCCGCAGCCCGTGCTTGCCATATTCAGGATGAACCAAGCTTGCTCCGCCCCCTCTTGCCTTGCCGCTTGGACTTCGCGGACTGCTTTATCCTGCCATTGATACGGTGCTTTTGCCGGTTTGAAACGTACTGTGTCTGTCACATCCATCTCGCTGGCAAAGAGCGGCAGCTGGTGCGCGATGTTGACGGCTTGCGCAGCCACCCGAACCAAATGCGAGGACAGTGTATCACAGAGCTTATCGCCCTCTGTATTGGCATATAAAACCTTCTTCTGTTCCTCTGTCGGTACATCCGTCTGGCACTTCTGAGAAGAGACAAAGTGATCGGCCAGCATCAGGGCTTCACGCGCATAGAGAAGAAGTGGACGCAAAGCTGAGTTCGATTCCGAGCGGAGCTGCTGCAACTGTGCTTTTTCCCGAAGCAGGCGTGCCAGCCATTTTTTGACCGACTTGTTCCAGTCACCATCATCCAGCAAAAATCCCCTCGAAAACGCAAAGCAGGGATTTTTCGCGACAGGGACAACTCCTTCATACCCCCAGTCAGCTTTAACCTTTGAAAAGAGCGCCTCCGCAGACAGAAGTGGCTCCATCGCACAGATTTTGCACTCCATCTCATTCCGCGTCACGGGCAAGCGATGATGTGACAGAATCAGCCAAGCGATCAGGCGCATGATTGGTGGCATATCCGGCAATGCCTCTGCCTGACTGCCTCTGTCTTTCATCTCCTTTTTCAAAGCTGTCTTCTTCAGCTTACCATCCATAAAGAGACGTATCCACGCATCATCATCCTCTGTGTCACCACTGAGTTTCGCCACAGCCGCCAGCATCTGGCAGGAAACCCATTCGTGACGATAGGGGTCTTTTTCTATCGACGATGACCGCAGCTTTTCCTGGAAGTGATCCGATGACTTCCCCCAGTCATGGAAAAGGGCTGCTACCGCTACCAACGCTTTGATCAATGCAAGATAGGGCCAGCCGCCCTCCCACTCCTTATGCAGGATGTTCTTTTTCGTTGTGTTGACGGGCACCATGCCTTCTTCGTTGAATTTGTCGCGATTTCCCACCACCCAGAGGAGCTGGCTGCGATTGCGCGAGCGAATCCAGCGACAGGACACAGCCGTGCTTTTCGTCGCACTCCGGCGCAAGAGTGTCTTGACTTCCTGTACGCCCTCCTGTGTCATGATGGTCTGCCACGTATCATTGCCGATGCGGTCTGCAAATTGATCCAGGATACGGCGAACCGTCAGCAGGGCTTTCTTCTCGCTGCGGCTTGTAAACAGCACCATCATGATACAGGGCCCTCCTTTCCCCATAACTGACTCACATACTTCACTTCTTCAAACAGGAAGTCCAATACCTTGTGCTCCGTGAATTTCTGCAGGCAGTACGAACGGAACTCCTGATCCCTGAGATCATCTTCGGCACAGATAAATGCGCCCGGCAGAACAATGGCATCTTTTACGAGATCTGCAACATCGAAGACCAGGGCACCGCGCCGCGTCTTCCCGTGCATGACGGCAAAGCCATGTGGTATCCCCAGTACCCAGAGTGTGACCGCAGCCAGGCCATAGGCTAGGTAATTGCCGTGATTCAAGAAAATATTGGCTTTATCTCCCGCAGGAGCATCATGAAGGCGAACAAAATCCGGCATATTGACATGCTCACTCGCATACTTATAAAGTGCTTTCGTGAAGACTGCCTCACCGGCCAGCAGCTGTTTGATATCCACAGCCTGCTGGATGACTTGGCGGAAGCGTTGCATGGCAGACTCGATTTCATCATCATCTGCATAGAAGCCCCAGCTCTGCAAATCGCGGTCCTTCTGCCAGACTTGCTCGATGAACTGACACCGCTTCAATTGGAACTCTTTCGCTGCCGCCAACCGCTTGTCTGCCTGAAACCAAAAGGACAGCCACCCTTGCACATACTCTGTTGGCCGGTATTCACTCTGCGGGCTGAGCCATTCAATTTCCACGCCGGAAAGCAACGGCGTCCCGCCATTGCCGCAAAATCCAACCATGACGCCAGCCATAGACAGCATGCGCATGGCAGCCTGCGTGATGGATGTACCCATTCCCAGCAACAGAACCGTCGTATTGGCAATCGGAATATTCCAGTACTGATTCTCACGCTTGCCCTCCGTTAGATAAAGGACACGTCCGTCCTTCTGCATAACCCGGCACTTCTCCAAATAGTAGATATTTGCCCGTTTAGAATGCAGAATGACTTTCAGATTCGATGCATCAATTTCTGATTTCGTCATCGTCATGATACCACCTTCTCGATAGCATACTGTCCATCAGTCACGTTCTATTTCATATTGTTAGCATTCGACATGGCACCACTGTATTCCTTCACACACAAAAAAGGCACCGCCGAGGCGGTGCCTTTTTGTCTCTGGTTGCCGGTGGCAATCAGATCATGTTCTTGACGTAGGAGTCGTAGAGGCTCTTGAGCTCTTCGACTTTGTCGTACATCTCGACCTGCAGGCCGGATGCCGTTGCGTAATCGCCATCGTTGAGGGCGTTGATAAGGAGCGTGAAGAGGGACTTCTCATCGATGCTGTCCTTGGCGAGGTAGCTGCGGATGCCGTTGATCTTGTTCCAGTTGTAGGAATCGAGGTCGGTGACGAAGTCCGTCTTGGCTTCCTTGGCTGCGCGGACGATGTCGCGGTTCTCCGGGATGATGCGGGCGATGAGCTCGGTCTTCCAGCGCGTCAGAGCACCAGCGCGGAAGGCTTCGATGATCTGGTCACGCAGTGCGCCGCCAGCCGTGATGACGGCGAGCTTTGCCGGGTAGTTCTCGAAGTTCTGCATGTTCTCCCAGACCGTAGCCGGCGGAGCACCGAAGAGGCGCGTGCGCTCTTCTTCCGTGTAGTCTTCGAAGACATCATCTTCACTGCGGTATGCGCGGTCTTTCTCGAGGTAGAAGCCCTCTTCACCGGCATCCTTGGAGATCTCGGCGAGGCATTCTGCCGTCGTATGCGTAGCGCAGGCCTTGACACCGTCGAGGCAGGCCGAATAGATGGCTGCGAGGACGAGGTACGTATTCGTGTACGGGTTGCATGCACGCAGCTCGAAGCGCGTTGCATACGGGTTGCTGAGATCGCGGATCAGGCCAGTGAGGATTGTGCGGTTACGCGACGGGATCTCCGGCGTATGGCCGAGGGACGTGACGACGCAGACCGGAGCCTCGAAGCCCGGTTTGAGGCGGTTGAGGGAATCGTTCGTAGCGGAGACGAACGGGTTGATGACCTCGTAGTTCTTGAGCAGGCCCATGAGGGAGCCGTAGCCGATGGCGCTCATGAAGTCTTTCTTCTGGTCATCAGCCGTGAAAAGGTTGTGGAGCTTGCCGTCTTTCGTGATGGCAGCCATGCCGATGTGCGTGTGCTCGCCGTTGCCAGCCAGGCCGATCATCGGTTTTGCCTTGAAGTTGACTTCGAGGCCCATGCCACGGAAGACCTCTCTTACGATCGTGCGAACGAAGAGCTCATTGTCGGCAGCCTGCAGGGCATCTGCAAAGCGCCAGTCGATCTCGAGCTGCTCGCAGACGTGCGTCATGCGGCCGCTCTCGTCAATCTGTGCTTTGAGACCGCCGACTTCCTTATGACCCATCTCGACCTTGAAGCCGTATTTATCGAGAACGAGCAGGCACTGCTCCATAGCCGTGCGGACGATGCCGTGCGTGCGCTCCCAGTACTGCTCCTGCAGGACCTGCGAAGCGGACATCTCTTCGATGGCAGCATCCTCGAGCGGCGTCTTGACCCAGAACTCGAGCTCCGTAGCGGAGGTGAACTGGATGTCCGTCACATCCGTGCCGTTGACGCTCTCGATGCCGGAAATCTGCGGGTGCTCCTTGAAGAGGGCCATCAGCTCTTTCTTGACATAGGCGAGCGTGTCAGCGAGGACAGCGCGCGAATCGACGCGCTTGCCTTCGTGGATCAGGAAGGACGGAATGCGCAGCGTGCCGATTGGCTTACCCGTCTCCTCGTCGTAGTTCTCCATGTTGTAGTCGACGAACCAGTTGACGGAAGGATCGACCGGCATATCGACTTTCGCGTTGTTCAGGGTGGCGATGCCCGTCAGCACGACGGAAGAACCATCCGTCTGGACAGCCGTGCCAGCATAGAACTCATCGATATCCTTGAGGAAGATGCGCATCGGGATCTTCTCATCCGTATCGTTGCCGGCCATATCGATGCCGACTAGCGATACGAACTTGATCTCGGGATGTGCTTTGAGCGTGTTCAGGATTTCTTCTTTTTCGGAGTTTGCAGGAATCACATAAAGTAACTCGTCCATGTTTATACCACCCTTTTTAAAATTAAGCAACAAAAAAGCCATGCAGAAAAAACATCCCGATCATACGAATCGGAAGTATCACCTCTGCATGGCGCCATTGCCATATGACTATTCGTCTCGTTCGAGCGCACCCGCTTGAACAATCCCTATGTTAGCACAGCCTCATCCATTTGTAAAGAGGGCTAGCGTGTATACATGTCCTGCACCTCGCGGAGCAGCTTCGTGGACGCTGCTGACGCGTAGGCGGATGCGCCTTCCCCGTAAGTGCTGCGGAAGGCCTTCTCGCCGTCGCCGCCCGCTAGACTTGTGGCGCGCATCCACTTGGCAAAGCTGCCCCAGCCGCGGCGCGCCAGCAGGTCATGCGCGGTGAGCTCCGCGACGAGCGAGCACGACTCATCGCCGAACGAAGCGACAGCCCTGTCATAGGACTCTGGCGCGGTCAAGTCTGCGCCATCGGGGAAGCGCCCCTTCTCCTGGAGCACACTGAGCCAGCTGCGGCGGTAATCCTCGAAGCTGCCGAGCCCTTCCTCGCTGAGGCGCAGCGTGCCGATGAGATAGGCCGTGCCGCGCGCAAGCCAGGCGACTTCCTGCTCGGTGCCGCCCATGGCCTGTGCCTCCATGATGCGCGTGATCATGACGCCCATACTGAAGATCTGCTGGCGGCGCGAGTCTAGTGCTGCCGCATCGAGGAAGACCGTGCTGCCGTTCTCGAGCCAGAGGCTCTCGCCGACATTCTTCCGCGCTTCATCGAACGTCATATCAGAACGCACGCTGACGGCCTGTGCGAGCTCTTCTTTGCCACTGGCGAGCACGAGCGTGTAGCTGCCGCGCAGCGTCTGGCCGAAGCGGCGCTGCAAGAGCGACTGCACGGCCTCGGCCTCGGCGGCGTAGGAGTCGACCTGACCGTCGGTCACGCCCTCGCATGCCTCGATCTGTATCTTGGCCGGCTCGCTCTTCTGCGCCTGCCACCAGGCGGCAAACTCCTGGAGGAAATCGTCGAGCGTCAGGCCGAAAGTCTGCGCAAACGCCTCCTCCCCTGACTTTCCCTCACCGAGGGCGGTGAAGTAGGCGGCGAGTCTCTGGCCGCGCTGCTCTTCGGGGAAGCGCGCAAGCAGCTGCACGGTCATCATGTCGGCCATCTCGTAGGCGTGGTATTCCTTTGCCATGATAGCCTTGCGCTCGGCAAATTCCAGGTGGATGAGCTGGTCGGGGCGCGCGGCGTGCGGCGCGCCTAAGAGATCGTCGAGCACATCATTCTGCCAACGCGCGAGCTTGCGGCCGCCGAGATGCTCGGCCATCATGGCGCCGACATAGTCAGCAGAGCCCTCTTCCAGCCAGAACAAGGCTTCCTTGTCCGTGTCGCGCCCGCGGCTCAGCTCGTACTGGAGCTGGTGGAAGAGCTCGTGCGCCGTCGTCGCATAGCGGTCGCTATGGCTGTCCATGACGCCGGCCTTCGCGTTGACCGCCGTGACATGCAGGCGCCCGCCCGACCAGCCGCCCGAGATGGCGGCGACCTCCTGCGCCTCCTCGTCGGAGAGCGAGAACTCTTCCTTGAGGATGCGGCGGTAATCCGCATCGGAGGCGGCCACGAATACGCGGACAGAATGATGGCGCACGGCGCCGAGTTTTTCCTGTGTCAGTCCGTCAAAGGCAGAAGCCGCCTTCTTGACATCCGGCAGGGCCGCGCCGCTGCCCTCGACGTGGATGGCCCCGTCATCGCGCTCGAAGTGACTCAACGCATCATCTGCCAACCGCTGCGCCTGCGGCAAGAGCTCAGGCGCATGGAAGCCGGCCCAGCCCGCGCCGACGAGCAGCATGAGCACCACAAAAACAAATTTTTTCAAGCCAAGCGCCTCACTTCCGCTGCCAGCGGCAAACCGCATGCTCAAAGCAGTCGATGAGCCCGAAGAGCAGGAGTCCCATGACGCTGAGGACGAGGATGCCCGCGTACATCTCCAAGTAGTTGACGCGCAGCCAGGCATCCATGATGTAGTAGCCCATGCCATACTGCGTGCCGAACGTCTCCGTGAAGAACAGCACAGAGACGGCCGTCGCCATCGCGACGCGGATGGCCGTGATGAACTTCGGCAGGGAGGCCGGCAGGATGACGAAACGGAAGATCTGGCCAAGCGAGGCGCCGAGCGAGTAGAGTGGATAATAGCGCTCCTCCGGCAGCGTGCGGATGGCGTCGCGCACCGCCACAACGACCTGGAAGACGATGATCAGGAAGATCATGAGGACCTTCGAGAGCTCGCCGACACCGGCGAGCAGCATGAGGATTGGCAGCAGCGCGATCTTCGGGATTGGGTACGTCAGGTAGACGACCGGGGACAGGAAGCGGTCGGCCTGGCGGAAGTAGCCCATGATGACGCCGAGCGGATAGCCGATGCAGACAGCCAAACCGAGGCCTGCTGCAATGCGCCAGAGGCTGTAGGCCGCGTGCTCGAGGATGTCGCGCGCGAAGACGTTTGTCAAGCGCACGAACACCTTATCGGGCGTCGGCACGATGGGCAGCTCGAGCAGCAGCGCGAGCCCCCACCAGATTGCGAGCAGGAAGACAGCTGCAGTAAGGTATGAGAGCAGGGTGTGCGAGATGCCCTTCATGACGCCGCCCCCTCTCCTGCATGCTGTGCGCTGATGCCCCGTATCTCTTCGCGCAGGGCACGGCTCATCTCAAAGAATTCCCGGCTGCCGCGCTGTTCCGGATGACCGCCGAGCGGATTGTCGAAGACGCGCGCGATGCGGCCTGGATCTGCCGCCATCAGCGCGATCTTCTGCCCGAGGTAGAGCGCCTCCTCGACGTAATGCGTAACGAGCAGCGTCGTGACATGCTGCTCCTGCCAGAGCGCTAGGAAAACGTCCTGCATCTCCTCGCGCGTGATGGCATCGAGCGCCGAGAAGGGCTCGTCCATCAGCAGGATGTCCGGCTGCAGCAGGAAAGAGCGTGCGAGGCTCACGCGCTGCTGCTGGCCGCCGCTGAGCTCATGCGGGTAGCGCGTGGCGAGCCTTTCGATGTGGAGTGCTGCCATGAGCCGCGCCAGCCTCGCTTCATCCTCCTCGCGGCCCGCGTGCCAGTCGTGACGGATGCGGCAGCCCAGCACGATGTTCTCGCGCACTGTCTGCCACGGCAGCAGGCCGTAGTTCTGCGGCATGAAGCCGATGCGGTACTTCTTCGGATCCGCCTTGCCGCCCGCAATCTTCACGCAGCCGCCCTCAGGCTGCACGAGCCCCGCCACTGCCCGCAGGAGCGTCGACTTGCCACAGCCTGAAGGGCCGATGATAGCACAAACCGTTCCTTGCGGAACGGTCAGGCTGACATCGGCAATCGCAACAGCTACAGCACGCTCCGCACTCCGGTAGCGCACCGTCATGTGGTCGAATGCAATCATGTCAGTTGGATTCATATGCCATTTCATTCGCCGAGCAGATTGATGACGAGGTCATCATACCCGTACGTCTCCTTTACCAAATCTTTGTCGTTGAGCCACTTGATGCAGTCCGTCACGTCCTGCTCCTTCGGCAGTGCTGCCTTGTGGTACGTCGGCAGCTTCAGCGCCTCTTTGGCGGCAGGCGGGAAACCGGCCTTCTCGATGACGAAGTCAATGTATTCCTCACGCGGCGCATTGTTGAGGTAATCGACGGCACGGTTGTAGGCGCGGTACATCGCCTGGATTTCTTTCTGCTTGTCCTTGGTGGCCTTATCCGTGAAGAGGATGACGCCCGGGTTGATGCCGAGGTCATCGGAGCTCTTGAGGAGGCGGCCGCCGTTATAGATGGCGATACTGGCCATCGGCTCAGGCAGCGTTGCGGCAGCGAGTTTGCCGTTCTGCAGCATCTCGAGGCGCGTCGGGATCTGCGGGATGATGACCTTGTTGATGTCATCGCCCTTCAGGCCATCCTTCGCGAGGATCTCGTCCGTCACGTACTCGATGATCGTATTGCGCGAGACGCTGACATCCTTGCCGCGCAGGCCCTTGACATCTGCGGCGGGCTCTGCCTTGCCGGCGATGAGCTTGTAGCTGCCGTCCGTCGAGGATGTGACCTTGACATCGAAACCGCCGTCCTTGGCAAAGGCAGCGGCGAGCATGTCGGAGACAGCGCCGTCGAGATGGCCGCTCTGCATGGCAGAATCACGATCCATCGCGCTCTTGAACGGCTTGAGATTGACCTTGACGCCTTCGTCTGCAAAGTAACCCTTCTCTTCGGCAATCAGGAATGGCAGGGAGTCCGTATCCGGCATCAGGCCGATGGAAAGCTCCTGCATCTTGCCCGAGCCAGCCGACTGGCTGCCCGTGCCGCAGCCAGCGACTGCGAGCATCGCCGCGGCTGCAAGTGCGAGGCAGCCTACTCGTTTCCAAATCTTCATCTTCACTTTCACATTTCCTTTCTATCCAGTATGCCTGCACAACACCTGTATCGCATTGTCACAGGCTCACGGGAGCAGCAGATTGCCGAGCATCGCGGCGCCCTCCTTGGCATAGGAGAGCACAGTGTCGATCGTGTCCTTGTTTTCCGCATACGCACTCGCCGCCTTGTCCTTGACCCTGCCAGCCTCATTCTTCATGGACTGCACATCGTCGAGCTTCTGCTGGACGTCGTCGAGCATCGACTGGGCATCGTCGAGGGATTGCTGCACACTGGCAGCTGATGCGGCGGCATCAGCACCCTGCCGCCGGTTCTCCTCTGCGGCCTTCTGCTTCTTCTCTGCCTGCCCTGTCACCTTGTCGAGGAACTTCTGGACACCCGATTCACCATCGGCGCTGTCCTGCAGGGCCTGACCGCGCCCTTCAATGCGGCCCTGCTCGCGCTCGAGACTGCGCTGTTTCTCTTCAAGCGCCTTCTTCTTGGCCTCGAGAGCCTGGCGCTGTTTCTGCAGGTCGCTTTCCTGTGCATCGAGCTTCTGTGCGCGCTCCTGCATCTGCTGTTCCTGATGCTGGCGCTCGTTGTTCTGGAGGTCGGCCTGGTCCTGGCGATAGCCAGCGAGCGCAAAACCGATGAAGACAGCGATGAGGAAGCCAACGCCGAGCAGCAGCGCCTTCTTGTGGCGCACGGGCCAGCTCTGCTGTTTTTTCCTGGCCTCTGCCTGCTTCTTTGCCTGTTCTTGCAGATCCTTGTCGGGTGCGAGCTCGCGCACATCGCCGCCAGCTGCAGATCCGCCCGCCTGCGGGAAGGGCTGTTGGATGGGCTCTTCCTCAGTCGCTGCCGAAGCTGCAAGGTCAGGTGGCAACTCCTGCGTATCGTCGAGGCGCGCCGTCTTGTCGAGTGAGGCCGTGCGGCCACGGCTTGCTGTCCGATCCACTGGTTCAGCTTTTCCCGCCGCACCGGGTCTCTCCGGCTTCCCGCCCGCGCCCTTGCTCAGATCGCGTTCCGTGTCATTCATCGCCGTCGCCTGCAGCCTCCTGCTTCTTCTTTTCCTTCACTTCTTCCATCTCGATCATCGCCGCATGCTCCTTCTGCATCGTCTCGCAAAGGCGGCGCAGTGTCCAGAGCGTGTTGAACGGCGTGACGACCGACTTGTAGTGGACCTGCGGCACACCGGCGTCCTTGAGGGCCTTGAGAACGGCGTCGAGGCGCTTGTTGCGGATGTGCTGCAGGACCATGACCTCATGCGGGAAGACGAACGGGTCGCCTTCGTAATCCTCTGGATTGGCCGCGCGGAAGCCCTTTAGGCCCAGCAAATAGCCGATCTTCTCGCGCCACGCCTCTTCCGGCAGCACTTTTGTGTGTATGCCGAGGCGGTGCAGCGTCTTCTGTGCGAGCGCGAGCTTCTCGTCATCACGGAATTGGTAGAACAGGACCAGTTCTTCTCGTTTCATTTGTATATATCCTTTCCATCAATCATTGTCCATCTGTCATCGCTATCATCGGGAGAGACCGCGCGTCAAAAGATACGTGATGAGTTCATCCATCGTGACTTCCTCTTCCTGCATGCGCGCTTCGAGCTGCTTGCGAAGCGTCTTCGGCAGGCGCACGGCAAACGTGCCTTCCGGCAGTGCGGCCGCCTTGCTCTTGTGCTCATGCTGGACCGCAGGAGATGGCACCGGTGCAGTCGCAGCTTCCTGATGATTGGCCTGCTCTGCTTTCTCGGCGCTCTCGGCTTTCACCGCTTTGCCCGGCTTCGCATTCTTGGCCGGTTTTGCGGCTTTCACCTGTTTGGCAGCCTTGGCAGGCTTTGCCTCCTTTGCTTCTTTTACCTCTTTTGCATTCTTCGTCTCTTTTGCAGCTTTTGCGGCCTTGGCCGCTTTTTCCTGCTTCTCGGCTTTCACCGCTTTTTCCTTCTCGTTCTTCTCGGCTTTATTTGCCTTGGCCTTCTTGGACTTGGCATCCTTTTTCGGCTCGGCTTTCTTGGTATCAGTCTGCTCGAGAGCCACTTCAGCCTTCTCGCCCGCCTCTGCGCCCTTGCGCGCGTGTTTCTTTCTCACAGTCTCTTTCTCCTCCGCTGGATACACGATGAATTCATCGTAGGCATTGCGCAATGTCTCACTGGCCTGCTTCGTGCCAACACCGATGATATAGGACTTCTCCTTCGAGTTGAGCATCTGCGCGATGCGCACGAAATCCGAGTCCGTCGTGATGATGAAGTAGCGGCGCACGCCCTCTTCGTAGAGCAGTTTTGCCGAATCGTAGAGGGCCGAGTCCAGCGAGTTCTTGCCGAGGAAGGTCCTGCTGATCTGGCGGAACGTGAAGCCCGGACGGCGCAGGAGCTTCTCCCAGCGCTTCTGTTCGGGGCGCTCCTCCCAATCCGAGATCACGATCGTGCGGCACGGCTGGAATCGGCGCGCCTTACCGAGTGTGTAGTTGAGCATCTCAAACGGCGCATTCTCAATGTCGTAGAGGATGCCGACCGTCGTATTGCTGGATTCCAGTGTCATACCTCTTCCCCCTTCCGCAGTGCCTTCTCGATGATGCCGCCGCCAACGACCGTATCGCCGTCGTAGAAGACGACCGACTGCCCCGGCGTCACCGCGCGCTGCGGCTCTTCAAAGCGAACCTTCACTTTGCCACCCGCAAGCGGCTCGACATGCGCGCGGCCTTCGCGACGGCCGTAGCGTACCTTGGCCGTGACCGCGATGGGTGCCTCGAGTGCATCGATGGCAATCCAGTTGAGGTCGCCCGCTATGAGGCCGTCCGCATAGACATCCTTTGCTCCGCCGACAATGACGCGGTCATGCGCCATGTCGAGGTCCACGACGTAGAGCGGCTCCGGATGCGCGATGCCGAGTCCCTTGCGCTGGCCGATCGTGTAGAGAGGCACGCCCTCGTGATGGCCGAGCACATGGCCCGCAAGGTCGACGATATCGCCAGGATGCAGGCAGGCAGGATTCTTCGCGCGCAGGTATGCCTTGTAGTCATCGTGCGGCACGAAGCAGATCTCCTGGCTGTCCGGCTTGTGGGCGACGGGCAGCTTGTAGCGCTCCGCCAGCTCGCGCGTCTCCACCTTCGTGTAGTCGCCGAGCGGCATCAGGAAGTGCGCAAGCGACTGCTGGTTGAGGTGGTAGAGCGCGTACGACTGGTCCTTGTGTGTGTCGATGCCCTTCTTGAGCACATAGCGGCCCGTCTCATCCTGCCCGATGCGCGCATAGTGGCCCGTCGCAACGTATTCCGCGCCGAGCTCCATCGCCTTCTGCAGGAGGCCCTCGAACTTGACATAGCGGTTGCAGGCGATGCAAGGATTCGGCGTCCATCCCTTCGCGTAGTCCGCCAGGAAGTAGTCGATAACCTTCTCCTGGAACATCTCCTTGAAATTCATGACATAGTGCGGGATGCCGATGATCTCCGCCACGCGGCGCGCGTCGTCGACACTGCTGAGACTGCAGCAACCGCGGTCATTCTCATCAAAATCACGGCTCTCCTCCGACAGGCGCATCGTCACACCGATGGCCTCATAGCCCTGCTCCTTGAGCAGCGCCGCCGTAAGCGAGCTGTCCACGCCGCCGCTCATCGCGACGACTACCTTCTTTTTCGTCATTCTGTTATCATATCCTTTCTTCTCTTCTTTCGTATCTATACACATCGGTCAAGCCGATTCCTTCTATGAAAAAGACAGCCCGATGACTGCCCGTATATCCTAGTATACCATATCCACAGGAAAAGCCCAAACAGATTGGACGCGGAAGGGGGCTTCTGCTAGACTGGAGGAGCGGAAATGGATTTCCCTTATCCATTCATCAAAATCTGGTACAATAACAAAGGTGCGGGGAAACATGTTCCGGCTTCGTCGCTCCGCTAAAATGGCCCCCATGAAAGAAAAACGGGCCAAGACGCCTCGCCGCCTGCCGCGCCGTTCTCACATCCATCTCCTTTGCCATAGTTCCTCGGGGGCCAGCCCTGCGGGCGGTCGCTTCGCTCCTGCAGGCGAAACACATTCCCCCGCCCTGAGTTCATGCGCCGCACGCTCCAGGCTTCAAAGCGCTCGTTTTGCAAAACGCAACTAGGCAGGGAGGGGGCCTTTCCGCTTGCAGGAACGGAGTGATTGCCCAACGGGATGGGACGCACCGCATATCATCTTGCATCGAGATGTCAGAACGCCGCGTCAGGCGGCGAATGAACATCGGAAAGACGAACAATGCATGCGGCCCATTTAACGGAGTGACGAAACCGGAAAGTCCCCCTCCCTGCCCTTTTGCTCTATATCTGGTTTTAAATTTTCTTACGAAAGGAGCTCCCTTATGCATGTCATTGGCATCATAGCCGAATACAATCCCTTCCATCAGGGCCACGCCTATCAGCTCCGCGCCGTCCGCGAGGCCATCCGCTCCCGCTTCCACGATGAAGCGGCCATCGTCGCGGTCATGAGCGGCAGTTTCACGCAGCGCGGCGAGGCGGCAATCTTTGACAAGTGGCAGCGCGCGGACCTCGCCGTGCGCGGCGGCTGCCAGCTCGTCCTCGAACTGCCCTTCCTCTTCGCCTGCCGCAGTGCCCAGGACTTCGCGCGCGGCGGCGTGCGTCTGCTGCAGGGGCTCGGCTGTGTCGAGACGCTTTCCTTTGGCGCGGAATGCCCCGAACTCACGCCGCTCATGACAGCAGCCCGCACCATCGACGCACCAGAGACGCAGGCAAAGCTCCATGAAGCCCTGCGCGCAGGCGCTTCATACGCAAAGGCCCTGACTGCGATCTTAGCGCAGGAGAGCGGCCTTGCGGCGGATCTTCTGCGGCAGCCCAACAACATCCTCGCCATCGAGTACCTGCGCGCACTGCAGCACTATGCACCGGGCATCGAGCCGCTGCTAGTCGCGCGGCGCGGCGCGGGCTACCATGCGCCGTCACTCGGCCACTTTGCCAGCTCCTCGGCTATCCGCAGAGAGCTCGCAAAAGCGCAGCCCGACTTCGCGGCACTGGAGGAGTCCCTGCCCGAGGCGACGTACACTGCCATCCGTCAGGCATGCCCCGCGGAGATCGCCTCGACGGAGCGTCTCTTTGCCCCCCTGCTCGCGCGGCTGCTGACGATGCAGGAAGGCGAACTCAAGGCGGTCTTCGGCCTGCAGGAAGGGCTTGCGAACCGGCTGCTCGCCAAGAGCGCACAGAGCCGTTCACTTGCAGGACTCCTCGCCAAGATGGTCACCAGCCGCTATCCCGCGAGCCGTATCAGCCGCATCATCCCGCATCTGCTGCTCGGTTCGACGGAGCATGCTGCCCGTACCGCCGATGAGACAGGCCCTCTATACGCGCGCGTGCTCGCCTTTGACGAGACAGGCCGCGAGCTCCTGCACGAAATCAAGAAGCGCAGCACGCTCCCCCTCATCACCAAGGTCAGCGCCGCACTCCACTCCCGCCAGCGCCTCGAAGGCTGCCTGACACCGCTGCAGGCGATGCTCGCCCTCGACACCAAGGCCACCGAACTGCGCGCCCTGGCCTTGCCCGCAGAAGCGCCGCTCGCGAGCCTCAAGCAGAGCGATTTCACCAGCTCGCCGCACTTCCTCACGAACGCCTCACATGCCTGAATCTCGGTTTACATGTTTACAATCATGCCGATACAGAGTATAATGAGGAGACTATCTCAGTAACACATGCATTTTATCAGGAGGAATTACCATGTCTGAATACCCGAATCTGCACAAACTGCTGATCTGCCGCAGCCTGCTCGATGACACGGCCATCCAATCGTTGATGGCCGTGCTCGACGGCGACAAGCGCCAGACAGGACCGTGCGCCGCGAAAATCATCGAGACGGCTGAAGATGTCGGCCTGCACGGCAACCTGCTGCGCAGCTACATCATCTACCTGCTCGTGCACGACCCCAACCTCGCTGCCCAGACCATCGAGATGCACGACAGCCCCGTCGGGACGAGCCTCAAGCAGGCCTTCCTGCACGACCTCACGCTGCTCCTGCCCTTCCTGACTGAGCCAGCGAGCCTCTACCTCGACCTGACGCTGCTCGACGCCTACAAGCCGACCGTGCCGCTCCACACAGAGGCCTCGACCGCACTCGAAGAGCTGCTCAAGAACGCCCGCACTGCCGAAAATTTCGCCGCGGCCCTGCTGCGCTACTACCAGAGCTTCGGCTACGGCGACATCGCCTCCTTCAAAGCCTTCCGCTGGGATGCGAAGCTCCAGCGCCTCATCGGCATCCGCCACTTCGAGGCCATGCAGATGGAAGACATCATCGGCTACGCGCACCAGAAAGAGCAGCTGATTGACAACACCGAAGCCTTCGTCCAGCGCAAACCCGCCAACAACGTCCTGCTCGTCGGCGCACGCGGCACTGGCAAGTCTTCCGCCGTCAAGGCCCTCGCCAACGTCTACTACAGCCGCGGCCTGCGCATCCTGCAGCTCACCAAGCCCCAGCTCAGCCACCTGCCCGACATCATGGACGCTCTGCGCTACTTCGCCAGCAAGCGCTTCATCATCTTCCTCGACGATCTCTCTTTCGAGGAATCCGATGCCGAGTACAAGTACCTCAAATCCGCCATCGAGGGCGGCGTCGAATCGCGCCCCGAGAACGTCCTCATTTACGCTACCTCCAACCGCCGCCACCTTATCCGCGAGAGCTGGCGCGACCGCAGCGAGAGCCAGGACGACGTCTACCGCGACGACAGCATGAACGAGACGATCTCCCTCTCCGACCGCTTCGGCCTGATCATCCAGTACTACGCTCCCGACCAGAAAGAGTACCTCGCCATCATCGACCACATGCTGCGCAAAGAGGGCATCAAGCTGACGCCAGAAGAACTGCGCATCGCAGGCGTCCGCTGGGAAATGACCCACAGCGGCCGCAGCGGCCGCACCGCCCAGCAGTTCGTCGCCCACTACCTCGGCCAGCTCGATGATCACGATGCATAATACCGGGGTAGCATTCGACTGAACGATGAAGCCGGAACGCATATCCCATCCATTCCATACTGAAAAAGACTGCGCATCGGTTGTACCCCTGATGCGCAGCCTTTTTATATGCATTTGTATGTGTGTTTCAGCAGTAAATCGCTACGGCACGCGGCACGGTCTCGATCGTCAGCGGCAACATCGGCCCGCATTCGCCGTCGATATCGCTCTCGACGGGAATCCCCGACTCGATGCAGAACGACTTCGCCTGCACATGCAGCACGTTCTCCCGCTCCGACACCGGCTTCCCCGCGATGAGATCTGCCGTGATGCTCATGAGCTTCGGGATGCTGCACTTGCCAATTGACAGCAGGTCTAGCTTGCCGTCATCGACCGCCACACCGCGCGCCACATTCTTCATGCTGCCGACGACCGGACTGTTGATGATGACGAAGAGGAACGTCTCGAGCTCATAATGCATCCCATCCGCCTCGATCTTGAGCGGGAAGTAGCGGAACTTCGGCAGGTCCCCGATGCCCTTGAGGTAGTACGCCATCTTGCCGAGCGAATTCTTGATTCGCACATTGACCTCGTGCGCGATGCAGGCCATCGCGCCGCCGCTTGCGACATTGATGAAGTACGTGCCGTCCACGAGACCGAGGTCCACGCGGCGCAAGCGGCCCGAGACGATAGTATCGAGGTACGCCTCAAGGTCCGCATTGACGCCGAGATACGTCGCAAAGTCATTCGACGTGCCACTGCCGATGATGCCGAGCGGCAAGTCGAGATGGCCCCTCATCATGAGGTTGACGATCTCATGGACCGTGCCGTCGCCGCCCGCGACGAGCAGGCCGTCAGGATTTACCTCGCGCACGAACGGGATGAAGGCCTCATTGCCCTCCTTGCGCGTGCGGTAAAAGACGACGAGGATGCCGCGGCGCTGAAAAGCCTCGACCATCCAGTCGAGCTTGTTCTTGAACGCCGCATGCCCTGAAACAGGATTGTAGAAGAGCACGAGCTTCTTCAAGATGCGTTCCCCCTATCTATTCCGAAATGATATTCTCACGATTTGAATACGCCGATGCGGCGCAGAATGCGGATGCCGATGCGGCCGATCATCGGCATGCGTGCGAGGTCATCCTCGAGCAGGCCGCCGACGAGCAGCATGACCGCGATGTAGACAAAGCAGCCGAAGAACACCGCGCCGAACGTCGAGATGGCACCGATATTCCACCAGGCCATCGTCCAGTCATAGAAGAAGTAGACGGCGACCGCCATGACTGCCGCGGCAAACAGCGTTTTCAAGAGCTGCGGGATCTCCATACGGTAGCCGATGAACTTGTAGATGAAGAACAGGTTGATGATGGCCGCGACGCCCATGTCCGCCGCAGTCGCCCAGGCCGCACCCATGATACCGAGCCATGGCAGCGCCGTGAGTTCCCAGTTGAGGATGACTTTGGCCGCCGCCGCGAGGATCATGTTGACCATCGGGATGGTCGGATGGCCGAGGCCCTGCAGGATGCCTGTCGAGACCTGATGCAGGCCGAGCAGCACGATGCTGAAGGCCGAGATCATGACGGCCGGGCCGGCGCCCGGCGCATTGTAGATGAGCGACGAGATTGGCGTCGCGAGCACGAAGACGATGACAAAGGCCGGGAAGCAGACGAAGTTCGAGATACGCACGGAGGCTGCCGTCTGATTGTAGACGCGCTTCATGTCGCGCAGCGCGCGCGCCTCCGAGATGGCTGGCACAATGCTCATCGCCATCGAGGCCGTGATGATGCATGAGAGGTTGACGAGCGGGACAGCCATGCCAGTCAGATAGCCGAAGAGCTCCGTCGCCTCATTGACGCTGTAGCCCGCAACCTCGAGACGCTGCGGCACGATCATGAGATCGAGGTTCGAGACGACCGGCAGCATGATGCTCGCCGCCGAGACTGGCAGCGACAACATGAAGATGCGGCGCATGATCTTGAGGATGGACTCGTGCTCCGTGCCCGGCAAGGGCTTTATGTCGTGGCCGTAGTCGCGCTCGATATCGCGGTCGAGCTTCCAGTGGTAGTAGACGAGCACGATGAGGCCCGTGACCGCGCCGACGAGTGCGCCGAGCGAAGCGCCGGCCGAAGCGTACTCGAGTCCCCAGGGCAGGAAGAGCTGCGCGAGGAGGATCATCGTGATGACGCGGAAGATCTGCTCCACAATCTGCGAGACGGCCGTCGGCGTCATGCGCTGCCAGCCCTGCAGGTAGCCGCGCGAAGCCGCGAGGAAGGTCACGAAGAATACCGTCGGCGCGAGCACGACCATCGAGAGGTACGCGCGCGCATCGCGGATGAAGTGCCACTCGATGAGCCAGTCCGCTGCGAAATACGTCAGGATGGAGAATAAAAGGCCCGTGACGAGCATCAGTCCCATCGAGATGCGGAAGACGCGCTTGGCGCCATAGATATCCTTGAGCGCCACGCGCTCCGCCGTGATGATGGAGATGGCCACCGGCACGCCGGCCTGTGAGACCGTCATCGCGAAGAAATAGATTGGGAAGGCCATCTGGTAAAGGCCGATACCCTCACCGCCGAGGATACGCGATACGAAGATCCAGTTGAGGGAGCCGATGACCTTGACGACAAAGCCGGCAATCGTCAGGATGAACGTGCCCTTGAGGAAGGACTCTCCCTTGCTGGACTTCTTCCCCGCTTCCGGGGACTTCTGAGGCTGCTGCACCGACTGCACATTTGCCTCTACATCTTGCTTGCTAATGGAAAACACCGCCTACGTGCATAGATTTGCGAAAACTGCTGGAACCAGCTGGAACTAGGAAAGAAGAAAGGCAGGTTCCCCCGCCTCTCTCAAATTGCAAAAACGTCCGTATACCGCTATAATGGTACTCAACATTGAGATTATATCATTATTGGACGAATCAATCCAGTAGTTTCTTGACAAATATAGAGAGGAAAGCAGCATGGACATCAATCTCATGGGCTTCGACGTCAGCGCAGCCCGCCATAAACCCGAAACAATACGCCACCGCGAGCAGGCCTGCCCGTTCTGCGACCGCGCGAACCTGACGGATGTCATCGCAACGGAGGGCGACATGATCTTCCTGCGCAACAAATACAATGTCATTGAAGGCGCCGACCAGTTCGTGCTCATCGAGGGACGCGAATGCAAGAGTGACATGCCCGCCTACACGAAGGAGCACATGCACGCGCTCATCCGCTTCGGGCTCCGCATGTGGCAGGAGCTCAGAGAAAGCGGCCGCTATGAGGCCGTGCTCTTCTTCAAGAACTACGGACCGCTCTCCGGCGGCACCATCCGCCACCCCCACATGCAGCTCGTCGGCCTTCCACACGTGAAGAAGGAGCTGCTCTGCCACCCGGAAGAGTTCGAAGGCCCCGTCATCTGCGAGCGCGACGGCGTCACCCTCAATGTCTCCGATGTGCCGCGCATCGGCTTCTGGGAGTTCAACATCCTGCCAAAGAAGCTCACGTCAGCTGCCATCGACACGACGGCCGACTTCATCCAGATCATCGTCGACTTCCTCACGCATCACTTCGGCAGCCAGACGCAGAGCTACAACATCTTCTTCTACGACCTCGGCGGGCGTATCGCCGTCAAGCTCCTGCCGCGCTTCGCCACGCCGCCGATCTTCGTCGGCTACGGCATCCACTTCCGCCCGAGCAGCCTCGATGAAGCCATCCACGCCATCCGGCAGCGCTATTTCTGAACACCCACGCACTCCAGCCAGGGATATGTCAACATTTATCCTTTGACAAAGTGCGCCAAATAGATTAAACTAGTTAACGCAACGTAAATTAACTAGTTAATATTCATATTGAAAAGGAGTGGTCGTCTTCATGACAACAGAAAAACTTTGGTCCCGAGATTTCATTGCTTTGACTGCGGCAAATGGCCTGCTGTTTGCCGGATTCCATATCCTGCTCCCAACCCTGCCCATCTACGTGGCAAGCTTGGGTGCATCTGGCTCAGAGATTGGCTTGATTGCCGGCATCTTTGGGTATTCCGCCATCTTCATCCGCCTGTTCACCGACACCGGCGTGCGTGCCTTCGGCAAGAAGACCTGTCTCTATGCCGGTCTTCTCTTCTCCCTGCTGGCAACGGCGGGATACGCACTGCTGGATTCCATCGGTGCCATCGTCATCGCCCGCGTCATCCACGGCTTCGGCTTCGGACTCAGCACGACCTTCGCCGCAGCGCTGGTCGCTGACGTCATCCCGGCCTCGCGCCGCGGTGAGGGCATCGGCTACTTCGGCCTTGGCAGCACGATCGCGATGGCACTGGCCCCGGCATTCGGCCTGGTGCTGCTTTCCGACATCAGCCCCTGGGCCCTGTTCATCGCTTCTGGCGTCGCGACGCTCGCAGCGCTTCTTGCCGCCCGCCAGGACCGCACAGCCGAGCGAGAGCCTGCACTCCCGGTGCCGGCCGTTCATCTCTCCTTCCGCAACCGCCTCTATGAGGCAGGGACTGGCATCCCCGCCATCCTGACCATCCTCTTCGGCGCCGCTTACGGCAGCGTCAACACGTTCATCGCGATGATGGCAGCAGAAGCCGGCATCCAGAGCGCCGGCCTGTTCTTCATCGTGGGAACCGTCTTCATCTTCCTTTCCCGCCCGTTCGGCGGTCGCCTTCTCGACCGCTACGGCGCCTTTGCCGTCGTGATTCCAGGCGCCCTGCTCTACTGCGTGGCCCTTGCCCTGATCCTCGCAGCAGGCAGTCTGCCCATGCTGCTCACCGCCTCCGTCTTCTACGGCCTCGGTGCCGGCCTCCTGCTGCCGGCACTCATGACCTGGATGCTCAATGTCGTCCGGGCCGATCGCCGCAGCGCCGCCAGCGCCACCTTCTACAACATGCTGGACATCGGCACGAGCACCGGCATCGTCGTCCTCGGCAGCCTGGCCGGCACGGTCGGCTACATCGCCATGTACCGCTATGTCCTCGCCATCATGGCCGCCTTCGTGTTATTCGGCCTGCTGACGCACCGCCTCGCCCGCCAGGTGCGCCAGCCAGAAGAAGCAGAGGAGTAAACCATGGACAAGACCATCTGGCAGGAGAGCGACAGTGACCGCCTGATTCACCAGCTCTACCAGACGATGCGGCTCTTCTCCAAGACGCTGAATCAGGAGATTGCCGACACTGGCATCTACAGCTCCGAATGGACCATCCTGAACCTGATCCATCACCGCGAGGACTGTGCACAGACCGCACTGAGCCAATACCTGGGCGTAGAGCCCGCGGCCATCTCCAAGACCTTGACGAAGATGGAGAAGAAAGGCCTGATTACGCGCGTCGCCCATCCCAATACCCGCGGCAAATTCATCGAGCTCACGGAAAAGGGCGCACAAGCCCACCGCGACTTGTCCAGCGCCGTGGCCGAACACCGCCGCAAGGCTCTGCAGGGCCTTTCACCCGAAATGCTGCAGGGCCTCAACGATGTGATGCTGCGCATCCAGCGGAACTTATCCTCAGGAGAATAAAAGAACCCCAGACAAGGCTTTCGCCCTGTCTGGGGTTTTCTGATGCCAAAAACGGCGCGTCAGGCTTCTTTGCGGTCAAACGGCACGTGATTGAGGATGAGGTCCGGGTTGTTGTCCATGATCCAGCCGAGTGCCCACTCGTTGCTGACGAGCAGCACCGGGTTGCCCTTGCGGTCGTAGACGAACATGCCGCGGTCGGCGCCCTTGAGAGCAGCCGGCGTGACTTCACGGCCGTCCTTGAAGGCGAGCCAGCGCGCGACCTCATACGGCTGCATGTTCATCGTGATATCGACGTTGTACTCGTTCTTGAGGCGGTATTCGAGGACCTCGAACTGCAGCGTGCCGACTGTGCCGACAATGTACGACTCCATGCCGGCACCTGCCTGCTGGAAGAGCTGGATAGCGCCTTCCTGCGTCAGCTGCTCGATGCCCTTGACGAACTGCTTGCGCTTCATCGTATCCTTCGCCTGTACGCGCGCGAACTTCTCGGGCGGGAAGACCGGGAAGTCAGCGTACTTGAACTTGTGGCTCTCGTCGCAGATCGTATCGCCGATGCCGAAGATGCCCGGGTCGAAGAGACCGACGATGTCGCCCGGGTAGGCCGTGTCGATAATCTGGCGGTCCTGCGCGAGGAACTGCTGCGGCTGCGCGAGCTTGATGATCTTGCCCGAGCGCTCGTGCCAGACGCTCATGTTGCGCTCGAACTTGCCCGAGCAGATGCGGATGAAGGCCAGGCGGTCGCGATGTGCCGGATTCATGTTGGCCTGAATCTTGAAGACGAAGCCCGAGAACTTCTCGTCGTCCGGCGCAATGAGGCCATCGCTCGACAGACGCGGCTGCGGCGTCGGCGCCATGCGGATGTAGCCCTCGAGAAAGTCCTGCACGCCGAAGTTCGTCATGGCCGAGCCGAAGAACATCGGCGTGAGCTCGCCTGAATTGACCTTCTCCATGTCGAACGCCTCGCCGGCCTCGTCGAGCAGCTCGATGTCGTCCTGCAGGGCCTGCCACGTATCCTCGCCAATGCGCTCGATGACAGCCGGGTCATCCGGCTCGTAGACATCGGCGATGCGCGCCTCCTGGCCGTGCGTCGTATCAGCGGCAAAGAGCAGGACCTTCTTGTTGCGGCGGTCATAGACGCCCATGTACTGGCCGTCCTGGCCGATTGGCCAGTTCATCGGATACGAGCGGATGCCGAGCACGTTCTCGATCTCGTCCATGATGTCGATCGGCAGCTTGCCGTAGTGGTCGAGCTTGTTGACGAACGTGAAGATGGGGATGCCGCGCTGCTTGCAGACCTTGAAGAGCTTCTTCGTCTGCGCCTCGACGCCCTTCGCGACATCGATGACCATGACGGCACTGTCGACGGCCATGAGCGTGCGGTACGTGTCCTCCGAGAAGTCCTGATGGCCCGGCGTATCGAGGATGTTGATGCGGCAGCCCGCGTAGTCGAACTGCAGCACCGACGACGTGACCGAGATACCGCGCTGCTTCTCGATCTCCATCCAGTCCGACACCGCATGGCGCTGCGTCTTGCGCGACTTGATGGAGCCCGCAAGGTGGATGGCACCACCGTAGAGCAAGAGTTTCTCCGTCAGCGTCGTCTTACCGGCATCCGGGTGCGAGATGATCGCAAACGTGCGGCGCTTCTTGATTTCCTTATCGAGTTCTTCGCTTAAAGCTGACAAAATCCTTTTCCTCCCAATATATATGAATGATACAGGTCAAATTGCACTGCTTACCATTCTATCATAGAGCCTTCTCCTCCTGCAATCCCATTTTTCCTGCATGAGGCGTCCGGCCATGAGCTATGGTATAATAGAGACATCTCACATCTGCCTACAGGAGGTTCTTATGAACGAAATCAAGCCGTCCGTCTGCCCCTACGACTGCCCCGACTGCTGCGGTCTGCTCGTCACCGTGCAGGATGGCCGCGCCGTCCACATTGCAGGCGACCCCAATCACCCCTTCACGCGCGGCACGCTCTGCCCCAAGATGGCCCACTACGAGCGCACCGTCCACGCCAAGGGACGCATCATGACACCCTTGAAGCGCATCGGCAAGAAGGGGGAAGGACGTTTCAAGCCCATCAGCTGGGATGCGGCCATCGCTGAGATCGCCGAGCACTGGCAGTCCATCATCGATGACTTCGGCGCCGAGGCCATCCTGCCCTACTCCTATGCCGGCACGATGGGCACGATCGGCTACAGCGCCGGTCATGCGCTCTTCTACGCGCTCGGCGCCACGAGTCTCGACCGCACCATCTGCGCGCCGGCTAAGAGCCGCGGCTACCGCGATGTCATGGGCGCGACTCTGCCGACTGCCCCGCAGGAGGCACAAGAAAGCGACATGATCATACTCTGGAGCATCAGCATGCTCGCGACCGACATCCACTTCCGCCACGACATCGAGATTGCCCGCCAAAGAGGTGCCAGGATCTACTGCATCGACACGTACCGCACGAAGACGGCCGACTGTGCCGACGCCTTCCTCTGCCCGCGGCCCGGCACCGACGGTGCTCTCGCCCTCGCCGTGCTGCACGTGCTTGCCAAAGAAGGCCTCTGCGACCGCGCTTTCCTGCGCGGGCATGTGCAGGGTGCCGAAGCACTCGAACGCAAGATCCTGCCGCGCTACACGCCAGAAGCCGCCGCAGACATCACCGGCATCCCCGCTGAAGACATCCGCAGCTTCGCGCGCGCCTACGGACGTGCCCGCGCCCCCTTCATCCGTCTCGGCAGCGGCCAGTCGCGCTACACCAACGGCTCCATGACGACGCGCCTCATCACCTGCCTGCCCGCCTTCGCCGGCGCCTATGCAAAAAAGGGAGGCGGCCTCCTGACCTCCGCCTCTGGCAGCCACGCCTTCGACAAGAGCATCATCCGTCGCCCTGATCTCGAGCGCCCCGGCGTGCGCCACATCAACATGTGCGAGCTCGGACACGCGCTCAACGATGCGAGCCTGACGCCGCCCATCAAGGCGCTCTATGTCTACTCCTCCAATCCCGCCTGCACTGCTCCCGACCAGAATCAAGTCCTGCGGGGCCTTCAGCGCGAAGATCTCTTCACCGTCGTCCACGAGCGCTTCCTCACAGACACCGCCCGCTATGCCGACATCATCCTGCCCGCCACCACCTCGCTCGAGAGCGAAGACCTCTACTATTCCTACGGCCACTACACCATCCAGCGCGCCAAGGCCGTCATCCCGCCCGTCGGCGAGAGCAAGAGCAACTGGCAGACCGCCCGCCTGCTCGCAAAAGCCATGCACCTTGCTGACCCTATCTTCGACAAGAGTGAAGAAGAACTCGTCGAAGAGCTCATCGCCAGCACAAAGGGAGCCTGGCCTCTGCCTCTCGGCGAAGACGCGCTCCAGCAGCTCCGAGACTGCCGCCCCGTCAACCTGCCTCTGCCCAAAGACTACAAGATGGACTTCCAGACACCCTCCCAGAGAATCGAGATCGAGAATCCAGCCTGCCAGCCATCCCTGCCCGACTACTTCCCGCCCCACGGCGACGCAGAGCCCTTCCCACTCATCAACGCCCCCGACATGCGCATCCTCGACAGTTCCTTCAACGAACGCGAAGAGCTCACGCGCGATGGCGTCATGACACTCCTCATCCACCCAGACGACGCCGCCGAACGCAGTCTCCAGGACGGCGACCCCGTCCGAGCCCGCAATAAGCGCGGCCAAGCCCACTTCACCATCAAGACCTCCGACCGCGTCAAGCGCGGCACTCTCGTCACCGAAGGCGTCTGGTGGCAGTGCTACACCAAAGACGGCAACGCCAACCGCCTGACCTCCATGCGCCTCACCGACAAAGAGGGCGGCAGCACCTTCTACGACGTCAGCGTAACGATAGAAAAAGGCTGACTTTGGTGAAGCCGGAGCAGGTGCCCTCGCCCGCCTCACACGATGCAAAACAAAACCCGGTACGAGGATTGGCTCGTACCGGGTTTTCCTATCTCATTTGACGAACGCTCTTCAACGCCTCAGAACGCCCTCCCATCAAGCGCCTTCTCGACGAGCGCATCTCCCACATAGCGGAGTTTCAGCGAGAACACCGCCTCCTGCTGCTCCATCAGCCGGAAGAAGATCTTATCTCCCTCCCAGATGGGCAGGTCGTAGACCGCATCCTTCGCCACCCACTCGAGCGTGCCTTCGCGGCAGTCGTCGCGGCCGACGAGCTGCCCGTGGAACGCATCTGCCGTGTAGAGGAACATGTACTCCGTCTGCCACTTGTCCGACATGAACGTGATGATGCCGCGCAGCCGGAACGAGTCGAGCACGAGCCCCGTCTCCTCCCGCACCTCGCGCAGCAGGCACTCCTCCGGCGTCTCATCCGGCTCAAAGTGGCCGCCGACGCCAATCCACTTGTCGTGATTGATGTCATGCGCCTTCTTGACCCGGTGCATCATCAGGTACTTGCCGTCCTGCTCGATGTAGCAGAGCGTCGTCAGATTCGTCTTCTTGCGGCCCTTCTCCAGAGCTGTCGCTGTCATGCTCTGAGCTCCAGTCCGACCGGGCAGTGGTCGCTGCCGAAGATCTCGTTGTGGATAGTCGCATCCGCAATCTTCTCGCGCAGCCGCGCCGACGTCACAAAGTAGTCAATGCGCCAGCCCGCATTCGTCTCACGCGCCTTGCGCAGATAGGACCACCACGTGTAGATGCCCGTGCGGTCCGGGTAAAGCGCGCGGAACGTGTCGACAAAGCCCGCATTCAGGAGTTCGGTGAACTTGCCGCGCTCCTCATCGGTAAAGCCCGCATTGTGGTGATTCGTCTTCGGGTTCTTGAGGTCAATCTCCGCATGCGCGACATTGAGATCACCGCAGACGATGACGGGCTTCTTCGCATCTAAGGTCACGAGATACGCGCGGAACGCATCCTCCCACGCCATACGGTAGGCAAGGCGCTCGAGTCCGCGCTTTGAGTTCGGCGTGTAGACCGTCACGAAATAGCAGTCAGGCAACTCCAGCGTGATCACGCGTCCTTCATGGTCATGCTCCTCGATGCCGAGGCCGTACGTCACCGAAAGCGGCTCGATGCGCGAGAAGACCGCTGTGCCCGAATAGCCCTTGCGCTCCGCGCTGTTCCAGTACTGCTTGTAGCCCGGCAGGTCGAGGATGGCCTGTTCAGGCTGCATCTTCGTCTCCTGCAGTGCAAAGATATCTGCATCGAGCTTCACGAACGACTCCATGAAGCCCTTCTTGAGGCAGGCCCGAAGGCCATTGACATTCCAGGAAATGCACTTCATCTATACGTCCCTCCCCGTCAAGGCAGCGTCTTGAACGCGCTGAGCGGCCAGAAGACGAGCACGGCCTTGCCCTTGATGAGCTTGTAGGGCACGAAGCCAACATCGGCGAAGCGGCTGTCCTCCGAGTTGTTGCGGTTATCGCCCATGACGAATACCGTGCCCTGTGGCACCGTCGCCTTCGGGTACTCGCTGCGCGTCTTCTCGAGGATGTAGTCCTCATCGAGCATCTGGTCGTTGACGTAGACGCGGCCATCCTTGATCTCGATCGTGTCACCAGGCGTCGCGATGACGCGCTTGATGAAATCGCGGCTCGTATCGCGCGGATACTCGAAGACGAGGATCTCGCCCTTCTGCGGCGCGCGGAAATCGTAGATGAACTTGTTGACGACGAGCCTCTCCTGCGACTGCAGAGTCGGGCGCATCGACGGGCCGTCGACGATGTAGAGCTCGACGACGAACTGACGGATGATGAAGGCCAGGACAATCGCGATGACAATGGATATGACCCAGTCTTTAGCCTCTTCTCCCAATGAACTCATGGTGTTCCTCCTGTTCACAAACAAATAGGGACTGCCAAAGCAGTCCCTACCGTACGCAGATTAGCGTTTTTCTTTGATACGAGCAGCTTTACCCGTAAGGTTGCGCAGATAATAGAGTTTTGCACGACGGACAATACCCTTGCGGAGAACGTCGATCTTCTCGATGCGCGGGGAATGTACCGGGAACATACGCTCAACGCCGATACCGTAGGAGATGCGGCGAACCGTGAACGTCTCACGGACACCCGTGCCCTGACGGCTGATGACGACGCCCTCGAACATCTGGATACGCTCGCGGGAGCCCTCGACGATCTTGGCATGGACGCGGACCGTGTCACCAGGTGCGAAATCCGGAATATCCGAGCGGAGCTGTTCTTTTTCTAAGGTTTCGATGATGTTCATTTTTTTCCTCCTTGATGTCAGACGTTCATGGCAAGCCCGATGCTCACTCAGAGGACCGTCCATATACCTAGATAGCATACCATAAAAAAAGGGCGGTTTCAACCGCCCTTCGCAATTTTTTTAGATTTGGCGTCACTTGCCGATGCGCGCGGCCATCGCAGCGCGCACGATGTCTTCCGGCACATCGTTGCGGCAGGTCACCTCGCCGATTCCCTTCATGAGGACCCAGTTGACTTTGCCGTTGATGGTCTTCTTGTCGTGGAAGATATCCTGATACATCGCGTCGACCGTGCAGCCCTCCGCGACAGTCGGCAGGTGCAGGCGCTCGATGAGCGACGTGACGCGTGCGACATCAGCGGCATCAATCATGCCGAGGCGCGCACTGATGTCCGCCGCGCCGACCATGCCGATTGCAACAGCCTCGCCGTGATTGTAGCGCAGGTAGCCCGTCTCCTTCTCGATGGCATGTGCCATCGTGTGGCCGAAGTTCAGGATGCGGCGCAGGCCGCTCTCCTTCTCGTCCTGGCTGACGACGGCCGCCTTGATCTCGCACGAGCGCGCGATCATGTGGACGGCGGCTTCCTGCTCGAGCGCGAGCACGGCATCGGCATGCTGCTCAAGATACGAGAAGAAGTCCGCATCGTAGATGATGCCGTACTTGATGATCTCGCCGAGACCCGTGTAGATCTCCCGCTTCGGCAGCGTCTCCATCATGGCGAGGTCCATGAATACGGCCTCAGGCTGGTAAAAGGCCCCGATGAGGTTCTTGCCGAGCGCGTGGTTGACGGCTACCTTGCCGCCGACGCTCGAGTCGACCTGCGCCAGGAGGCTCGTCGGCAACTGCACGAACGGAACGCCGCGCATGTACGTCGCCGCGATGAACCCTGCGAGGTCGCCGACGACACCGCCGCCGAGCGCAAAGATCGGCGACTTGCGGTCGAGGCCGAGCTCGATAGCCCTCGTGTAGAGCTTCTCCGCAACGGCGAGGCTCTTGGAACTCTCACCGGCGGGAATCGTCACGACCGTCACCGAGAGGCCGCCGGCCTCTAGAATGGCGCGAACGTTCTCGCCGTAGAGCGGTCCGACGTTGCTGTCTGTCACGAGCATGGCCTGGCGCGAAAAGCCGGCTCCCTGCACGAATGCCCGAAGTTCCTGTTCCAGACCGTAACCGATCACGATATCATAGCTCTCTTCTCCGAGAGCGACGCGTACCTTACGCATGGACGACACCTCTTGCTTTCAGATAATGAAGGATTTCCTCGACGACCTGCAGCGGCGAGAGCTTGCTCGTATCGACCGAGAAGTCCGCCTGGCGGTAGAGCTCGCGCCGCTCCTCGATGAGCTTCTCGATTGCCAGGCGGCGGTTACCCTGGTCCTCCTTGTCGAGAACGGGTCGCTCGCCCTTGCTGGCCGTGCGCTCGAGGATTGTCTCGACGTCTGCCTGCAGGCAGACGATGACGCCGTTCTCGCGCAAAGCTGCTACATTCCGGGGATCTTTGACCGTGCCGCCGCCCGTCGAGATGACGGCGTTCCTGCGCCCTGCAACGCGCTCGACCATCTCGTGCTCTCGCGCGCGGAAGTACGCCTCCCCCTTCTGCGCGAACATGTCAGGAATGGCCATGCCCGCCTCGCGCTCGATCTCCTGGTCGAGGTCGAGGAAGGCGGCACCGAGCTTCTGTGCGAGCACGCGGCCCGTGCTCGTCTTGCCCGTGCCCATGAAGCCAATCAGCACGATGTTCTTCATCGGCATCACCAATCCTTCCCGATGCGCGCCTTGTAGGCGGCGAGAGCTGCCTGGAGGTCCACCATCGCGTCTGAGCCGAACTTGTCGCAGATGGCCTGCGCCATGACGAAGGCCGTCATCGCCTCGCCGACGACAGAGGCTGCCGAGACAGCACACGTGTCGCTGCGCTCCTTGCATGCCAGGACTTCCTCGTGACTCTCGATATCGATGGAATGGAGCGGCTGCATGAGCGTCGGGATTGGCTTCATCGCCGCCTTGACGACAAGCTCTTCTCCATTCGTCATGCCGCCCTCGAGACCGCCCGCGCGGTTCGTCTTGCGGTAGACCTTGCCCGCCGCATCGAGGAACATCTCATCGTGGATCTGGCTGCCCGGCAGGATGGCGCAGTCAAAGCCCGCGCCGATCTCCACGCCCTTGATGGCCTGGATCGACATCAGCGCGCCGGCGAGCTTGCCGTCGAGGCGGCGGTCCCACTGGATATGACTGCCAAGTCCTGCCGGCAGGCCGCGCACCGTGATCTCAAAGATGCCGCCGAGCGTATCGCCCGCCTTGCGCGCCTCCTTGATCTTCGCCTTCATCTTCGCCTCTGCCTCGGCGTCGTAGCAGTTGAGCTCCGAGCCGACATCCTCGCCAAGTTTTGCGCGGTCGACCTTCGCCGGGTCAATGGCCACCCCGCCGATGTTCACGACCTGTGAGACAACCGTGATGCCGAGGGCCTTGAGGAATTCCTTGCACACGGCACCAACGGCCACGCGCATCGTCGTCTCGCGTGCACTCGAGCGCTCCAGGATGTCGCGCACATCTTCGCGGTCATACTTGCGGATGCCCGTGAAATCGGCATGGCCCGGGCGCGCTGCCGTCACTTTCTCACCGGCCGGCTCACCGAAAGCCGCCATGCGCTCGCCCCAGTTCTGGAAATCGCGGTTGACGACCTGCAGCGTGATGGGGCCGCCAATCGTCTCATTGAAGCGCACGCCTGAGAGGACGTTGACCTTGTCCTTCTCGATTTTCATGCGGCCGCCGCGGCCGTAGCCCTGCTGGCGGCGCGCCAAGTCCTTGTTGATTGCATCGAGATCTAGCTTGAGACCGGCTGGCAGGCCCTCTAAGATAGTCGTCAGGCACGGACCGTGTGATTCGCCTGCTGTCATAAAACGCAATTCGCTCATATTCATACACCTCTCGTATTTCAAATCATTATTGATTACAGTGTAAAGGATACGAGCCTATAAATCAAGGTCTTATTTCAGTATCCAGATGTCATCACTCACGAGACATTCCTTCCTCGCCTTCCATCCCGTCCTGCGCGCCTCCCTGTGGCCAGGCGTAGGCTGTGACAACAAGCTGACACTGAAGCGCCCCGACTTCCGATTGCGCTTCCGTGCGCTGCTCGATGCGTGTCTCATGGATGGAGAGCAGGCGCTCTGACTGCTGCATACGGCGCAGGAAGTCGAGCACAGCAAAGTACGAGCCGCTGCAGGATATGCTGACAGGCATCTGCTGCACGCCGTCCACCGTGCGCGTCTCAGCCGGTACGACTTTCTGGAGCTTCACCTGACTCTGCAGGGCTTTTTGCTGGAGCTCCTGCAAGAAGACGCCCTGCCCGAGGCTCATCGGCAGCACGCGCTGCGCGCGCACCTCCCGATCTGAGAGTTCTTTGGCGTACGCCGCCATATCGCCGTGCACATTCTTGAAGTTCATGACAGCGGCCAGACGCCCGCGCAGTTCCGCCCGCCGCCCCTCGTACGAAGCGCATGCCTCCTGCAACGGCAGGTGCACGAAGAACAGATAGAGCAACAGTGCCGCGAAGCATGTGAGACAGCAGCCGAGGGAAAAGCGTCCTTCCCCGCCGCAATGCTTCAGCCATTTTACTCTCTTCACCATACCCAGCCCCCTTTACACTAGATGCCCAAGCTGATGCGGAATGCGATGCCAGGCTTCTCTGCTCCCGTTTCCTCTGCTGACTCCTCGAGTATCGGCCCCTGCGGGAAGAAGTCCCGGTCCGCCTCGAAGGACTGCAGGAACGAGGAGAGCGCGCCGTAGCTGAGCGCCGCACCACGTATCTCGATCTTCTTGTCCTGTCGCAGCGCGATAGACTTGAGCCAGACACCTTCCGTCTGCAGCTCCGGCCGCCCGAGATGGACCATCACGCTGTACCAAGGCATGGCGCCCTCCACGAGGCGCGCTGCCTTCGCATCGCGCTGCTGGATTTCCTGCTGCAGCTTCGCCGTCATCCTCATCGTCTTCTCGTCGCGCTGCAGCAGTGCGAGCGCCTGCTCCTCCCGCTCACAGTCGCGCTTTGCCTCGAAATAGGCCCGCGTGTCAAAAAAAGCCGCGGCAAAGAGAATGAGGAATGTCACGGCGCAGCAGAGAGCGGCCAGGCGACGGTAGCGGAAGTGACGCCTCGGAATCATCTCGCCCCAAAGCCGCAGGCTCAGAACCGGCTCGTCCGAAAGCGCAGCAAGGGCAGCGGCGATGGCCGGCAGGAACATGCGCTGCGCCGGCAAGAGCTCCAGGCCGTGCGCGGCCAGCAGAGCCTCACCGCTGCCATCATCAGGCGCAAGAGCAGCCATGCCGCGCAGGGCGATGCCCTGTGAAGCAAAACCTGCTTGGAGGCCTTCCAGGTACTGATGCTCAGCAGCGGCGAGCATCACAGAAACCTCGCCCTGGCGGCGATAAGCCATCGCATACGCATCAGCATCGAGCCCCTCGGCCATCAGGCGCGCATCGAGCTCCCAGTGCGCCGCCTCGCGCCACTCGTCTCCTTCCATGTGAGGCGGCAGCTCCATCTCATAGAAGCGGACCACCTCATCTGGCAGACAGACGGAAAAATCAAGCGCCTGCCAGCCTTCCCGCTTGGCGCGCATGGCAGCGGCCTCCGCCATCGTGACATCGCCTGCAAGCTGCTCTTTTGCCGTGCGCACGAGCTGATATGACTCGCCCTCTGCCAGCAGCTCGGCAAAGAGCAGAGCCCTGCCTCCGGAGGCCTCGGCAATCCCGACGACGCGACGGCGCCCATCCCAGAGCCAGCTGCTCTCACGGACTGCATCTCTGCTGCGCCACGCTGCCAGCAGGCCGCGGCAGAGCGCCTGCAGACTCCCCATCCTGCCGCGTGCCTCAGCGGCTCCTTCCCTTCCAGACATAGCCATCCTCCTTCTTCTCTAAGCGGGCTCGCGCGATCTTATGGCGCTGCCAGACGTCACCCGACTTCTCGCGCGCCACAGCGACGAGCCAGTAAGAGCCCGCTTTCTGCTCCGCTGCGGCCTGCACGACGAGCGTGCCCTTCTCCGTCTCGACCTCGCGCGGCGCGATTATCATGCCTGTATCGACGAGAACAGGCTCCTTCTCGACACGCTGCAAGGCCTCCAGCAAGGCTGCCTCTGCCGCCAAACGCAGTGTCACTTCGCGCTCGTATGAGGCCGCCATCTTCCGGCTGTTGTAGGCTGTGTAGCAGACGGCCGTGGCGAGCATCATGGCAAATATTGTCACTAGAAGCGCCCAGATGACAGCCGACCCCTGCTGGCTCTCCCGTCCCATCGCCTTTCCCTCCTTCACTAATCCATCCGCTCTGGCCCGTAGACACAGACGGCAAGTGTGTAGCTGTGGCGCGTCACGCGACTCCTGCCCGTCAGCCGTATCTCGTGCAGGCGCGGTGCGACCTCGCTACAGGAGAATGCCGTGATGTCGACGCCCGCCAGCGAGTGGTTGCCCGTCAGCGGACGCATCTCATCCTTCCAGACGAGCTTGTCCACATTCCCCACCTTATGGACCCAGTATTGCGTGCGGAACGTACTCGAGGAAGCTTCATCCGGCGAGCGGTACTGATAGAAGGTGTAGCCAGGTTTCTCGTCCTTCGTGAAGCCTCGGATTGCATACGAGGTCCGCGCGTCTTCAGCTACCTGGCGCACAGCCATCTGAACCTCCTGCTGCAGCTCACTGTCCGCTATCATGAAAAAGGCAGCGCGGAAGGCCATGACTGCCATGGCCCCCATCGCTGCCAGGAGAAAGACGAGGATGGGCAGAGAGACGAGCATGTCGAGCAGGATGAATCCCGATGTGTTACGGCTCCCTTTCATACACTCCTACCCTCCTCTGATACGACTGTTTGTGCTGTCGCCCGCCGCGCGTCTGCCATGCGACGGTCACGGCAGCGAGATAGGTGCCCTCCTGCTCCATCCGCTGGATATCCGTGCGGAGCAGGAAGTCACCTCCCGTTTCATCCTCAGTGGCAGATCCAATGGCAGCCGGTGAGAACACGACGTATTCCCTGCGCTCAGACGCGCCTTCTGTCAGTGTTCCAGCTGCGGCGCGGTACTCGATGTGAGCCAGTTCTGACTCCGCCAAGCAAGTCGCCGCCGCCCCGAAACGAGTCTGCTCCTCCATGAGCACACCCTGGCGGAAAAGCATCAGGGCACCGGCCATCATGATGAGCACGGCCGCCACCCCCATTGTCTCGAGCAGGAAAAAGCCGCTCGCATCCGACCATCGCGTCATTTTACACTCCTCTCCACGCGGCAGCGGCCGCCCGCACTCAGAATCAGCTTGCGCGCCGACTGCGGATGGCCCTCCATGTAGATCAACATCGTGCACGGTGTCGCCAAGAGGCCGTCATCACCAAACGTCAGAGCAATGCCGTCCCTCGAGCTTGTGGCAAAGCGCCCCGTGATCACGATGCCTGGCAGGAAATCATGGCTGCTGTGCACAGCCGAACCAGCCAGCATGGTGTAGCCGCCGCGCCGGAATCGCATTTGCGCCTGGCGGCGCAGCGGCAGCTGATATGCATCTCTCCGCTCCATGCTCTTCGGCCAGCGTTCCGTCGTGCGCGAGACCTCGCGCATGTAGCGGATATCACTCAGAAGGCACTGCACTTCGTACTCCACTGCCGCTTCGCGGTAGATTGCCAGCCCGTTCGGCAGCGCCACCATCGCAAACACCGCGAGGACGGCGCAGGCGATGATGATCTCGATGAGCAGAGAGCCATGCTCCTTCATAGCAGGACCTCATAGGCAGACCAAAATGCCGCACTGCCGATGTAGCTCAGGTATGCCCCCGCCGACAGGAACGGGCCAAAAGCCAGCCTGTCCCGACGGCCCAGCCGCCCAATGCCGAGCAAGACGAGCGCCAGGCAGGCCCCGAGAGCAAAGGCCAGCATGAGAGCCAATAATGTCCCCTGCCAGCCGAGCCAGATGCCGAAGGCCGCCGCATACTTGACGTCGCCGAGCCCGATGCCGCCGCGCGACAGCGTGCGCAGAGCAAAGAGCAGGGCTGCGCCGAGCAAAGCGCCCAAGAGTGCATCCCGCAGACTGCCCACGATTGCAGCCATCACCAGACCGAGAGCGGCCAGATAGAGATTTCCCTTATCCGGCAGCAGTCCTGTGCGGAAGTCGATGACTGCCATGGCGAGCAAAAACACGCAGAACAGACCACCGCGGGCCATCGCAAGGCACTCCATGTCAACCAGTGACAGGCCGGTAAACATCAAAAACAGTATCATCATGATAATGATGCATACCTGTAAGGACAGTTGCTTAGCCATTACTCAACCACCTGTACCAGTATTTCCACTTTCCGGTTTCACATCTGCAGCTCTTTTCTCTTTTGTGAATGCACCGACGGTCTTGCCCTGGCAAAGTGCCCTGCTGTTCGCCGTATCGATTGTGTACTCTTTAGCCGTGATCTCTGTAGCTGCACCCTCTAAGTAGCATTTCCCCTTCGGCGGCGCTATCGTCGTATCCTGCAGATAATCCTTCAGGTCCGCGATTGCCCCCGGCGTCTTGCCCGTATCGATCTCATAGACGGCAATCGCTGTGTCCAGTGTGGACAAGTCAGACTGGATCTTGGCCGTATTGGCCGACGTGATGGCAGAAGTGAATTTCGGTACGGCAATCATCGCGAGGATTGCCACGATGCCCACGGCAATCAGCATGCCGATCAAGGTGAAACCTGCTTCATTCTGTCGAGTTTGCATGAAAGAATCCTCCTCTCGAATCAAATACTCTGCTCCGCCTTCCGGAGCTGATACGGTGTACACATTCCCGCACCCGACTTGTCCACATCCAGCGGATATTTATGTTTTTCTACGCAGATGCCTTCAAATCCTGCAAAGATTTAAAATATTTATATTATTACAAATAGCTACTCGTAAAAAAGAGCACCCTCTCTAGAATACCGATTCTAAGAGAAGGTGCTCTTTCGGGGAATAGCAAACAGCTATGTGATTCAATACCAGTGCGTGAATCCCAGCGAGAAGCCGACGCCGTTGTAGCCCGGATTGTGGGTGCCCATGCCGTTCGACGAATGATGGAAGAGGTAGGCAAGGCTCAACGAATTGCGGTCGGTGTAGTGATACGTCAGGCGCGGGCCGATGCGCCAGAGGAAACCGTAGGCACGGCCATTGCCCGGATGTGCGTGGTTGTAGGCCAGCAGGCTACCCGAGGCGTCGACGGAGCCGTCGAGCTTGCCCGAGACGTGCTTCGTCCAGCGCATCATGTAAGATGGGCCGAAGCCGACGGCCTCAGCATCGCGCCAGATATCATCCTCTGTCGTGTAGCCCGTCGCGCGTTCGAACGTCAGGCCGTAGTGCAGCGAGAGCGCGCCAAGCTTTTTGTACTGGCGATAGACGTGCACATTGTAGAGATCGACGTTGCGCTTCTTGAAGAAGCGGCCGTCAAGATACTCGAGCTGCACCTCGACATCCTTGCGCTTCTCCTTGGCAGCTTCAGTCTTTACCTCAGCTGCCACAGTTGTCTCAGACACTTCGCGAGGCTGCATATGAGGGCTTGCAGCCTCTCCCTTCATCGCATCTGCACGCTCTTCCTGCTGTGCAGATGGTGCTGCTGCCGCCTGTCCCTTCTCTGCCGTCTGTGCAGCCGGTACAACCTGCCCCGCCTGTGCTGCCGCAGGCACAGCAGCCAGAGCAGCACTCTGCCAGGCAATCAGTCCGAGAGCAGCCATCGGCAACATGAAACGCGCCGCACGTCTCTTCTTCATCGCACGATCGTGTCGATGACCGCACTTCTTGTCACATTCTCCAGACATGATGATGCACCATCCTTTTTATCTTCTTTCTGTCTCCTATCTTCAGGGGCCGCATGCTCTGCGTCCAATCAGTCTTTCCTCATTCTATCACAGATGCCATGACTGCTCAATTCTTTTCAGCTACGCACATCATCCAAGGGAAGGCAAACAAAGAGGCCGCCCCTGCGGGCGGCCTCTCTGCGGACCGTATGCGGATTCCTCATTTCTCGTCGAGCAGTTCGACGAGCTCGTCGTAATCATGCTTGAGCTTGTCGTACTCATCGACGATCTGCAGGGCCGTGAGCACAGCGATCTTCGTGCCGTCGAAGCTCTTGACGCTGCCCGCCATCTTTTTCATCAGATGGTCAAGGCCGGCTGCGAGCTTCTTGAGGCGCTCGGGGTCATCTGTCCGCAGCGGGTAGCTGTCGCCGAAGATCTCGACGACGACGCGCTGTGGTGTCTTTTGTTCCACATCAGCCATGCGATGCACCTCCAGTCATGCTGTCATTCCTGTCATGCTCTTGACGGTCAGGCGCGCAACTCTGCTGCGAAATGCTTCTCGACAGCCTTGAGGATATTCTTGAAGGCTGCATCGGCTTCCTCATCCGTCAACGTCTTATCCTTCGACTGGAACTGCAGGTTGAAGGCCATGCTCTTCTTGCCCTTTGCGACGTGCTCGCCCGTGTAGACGTCGAACAGCGTGACATCCTTGAAGTGCTTGCCGCCGTTCTTCGCGATGACGCGCTCGATATCGGCCGAAGCAACGTCTTCGTCGACGACGATGGCGAGGTCACGCGCAATGGCCGGGTACTTCGGCAGCGACTCGAAGTGGAAGCTCTTGCCCGTGTACTTCATGAGGACCTCGAGGTCCATCTCGAAGAGATAGACCTTCTGCTTGATGCCGAAGTTCTCGGCAGCCTGCGGGTGGAGCTCACCGACAGAAGCAATCACCTCGCGGCCCTTCTTGAAGAGGGCCGTCTTGCCCGGATGCATGGCGAAGTGCTCGCCTGCCTCGACCGTGTACTTCGAGATGCCGAGGGCGCGGAAGAGTTCCTCGACAATGCCCTTCATGTCGAAGAAGTCAACCATCTCATTCCCCTGGTTCCAGCCGACTTCCTCGCGGCGGCCCGTGATGAGGCCCGCGACCATCAGGCGCTCCTCCGGCAGTTCCGTCAGCGGCAGCTGTTTCGGCAGGAATACTGGTGCGACGTCGAAGAGCTTGATGTCGTTGTTCTTGCGCGAGAAGTTGCGCACGGCATTCTCCATGATGGAGGTCAAGAGGCACGTGCGGACGAGCGGCGCCTCATCCGTCAGCGGGTTCAGGATGGGGATGGCCTGGCGAAGCGGCGAATCCTCTGGCACGAGCAACTTGTCGAAGAGATCCGTGCTCGTAAAGGCGAACGACAGCTCTTCCGTCATGCCGAGGCTTGTAAGCGTGTGCTTGATCTTGTCGACAAAGTTCTGCTTCGCGCTCTGCTTGCCCTGGACCATGCGCCCGAAAGGCGTCGTGCTCGCAATGTTGTCGAAGCCGTAGATGCGCGCGACTTCCTCCGAGAGGTCTTCCATGTACGTGCAGTCATTGCGCCACGACGGCACCGTGACATGGTAGCTCTCATTGCCCTTGGCCTCAACCTCAAAGCCCAGCGACGTCAGGATCTTGACCATCTCCTCGCCCGGGATAGCCGTGCCGAGTCGGCGATTGATCTCGTCCGTCGTGTAGTCGATCGTCACCGGCTGCTTCTTATCCGGGTAGCAGTCGACAATGCCCTGCGTGACCGTGCAGGCACCCATGTCCTGCAACAGCTGGCAGGCGCGCTCGAGTGCGCGCGGCGTGTTCGTCACATCGACACCGCGCTCAAAGCGGCCCGAAGCCTCCGAGTGCAGGCCGCAGGCGCGCGCCGTGCGGCGGATGCTCGGCCCGTTGAACGACGCAGCTTCGAGTACGACCGTCCGCGTCTTCTCCGTGACCTCCGTCTCGATGCCGCCCATGATGCCGGCAAGACCTGCCGGATGCTCGGCATCGGCAATGACGAGCTCCGTCCCCTTGGCGAGGCGCGAGCTGTCGTCGAGCGTGTGGAGATTCTCGCCCGCTTTTGCGAGACGGGCCGTCAGCGTGTGGCCCGTGATCTCATCGTAGTCGTAGGCGTGCATCGGCTGGCCGAGCTCGATCATGACGAAGTTCGTCACATCGACGACATTGTTAATGGCGCGGATGCCAGCACCCTCGAGGCGCTGCTGCATCCACTCAGGCGACGGACCGATCTTGACGTTCTTGATGACGCGCGCGCTGAAGCGGTCGCAGAGGTCGCGCGCCTCTATGCCGACCGAGACCATGTCTGCAGCCTTGGCTTCATCATCCTCCTTGCAGGCGATGACCGGCCATTTTGGCTTGTTGCCCGTCAGCACGGCAATCTCGCGCACAAGGCCGATGACACTGAAGCAGTCGCCGCGGTTTGCCGTGAGCTCGAACTCGAGCACGACATCGTCGAGGCCGAGCACATCCTTGGCCGGCACGCCGACCGGCGTGCCCTCTGGCAGGATGTAGATGCCGTCCTTCTCCTCTTCTGTCAGCTTCGTGAGGTCGAGGTGGAGCTCACCGGCCGAACAGAGCATGCCGTTCGACGGCAGGCCACGCAGCTTGCCCTTCTTGATGTGAAGACCGTTCGGCAGGTGCGCGCCGATCATCGCGACCGGCACGACCTGGCCTTCTGCCACATTCTGCGCGCCCGTGATGATCTGGACGAGTTCCTTCTCGCCGACATTCATCTGGCAGATCTGGAGGTGATCCGAGTCCGGATGCTTCGTAAGCTTCTCGATGCGGCCCGTGACGACCTTATCGAGTCCTTCATCTGCGCGGATGACGTTCTCGACCGGCACGCCGGCCATCGTGAAGCGATCAGCCAGTTCCTCTGCCGACCAGTCAAAATCGATATAATCCTTCAACCATTTAATAGAAACCTGCATTTTCTATCTCCTCTCTCAGAACTGGCGCAGGAAGCGCATATCATTGTCGTAGAACAGGCGGAGATCGTCGACGCCGTACGAGAGCATCGCGATGCGCTCCACGCCCATGCCGAAGGCGAAGCCGGATACCTTCTTCGGATCATAACCGCTCATCTCCAGCACATGCGGGTGCACCATGCCGGCGCCGAGGATCTCGAGCCAGCCCGTACCCTTGCAGACCTTGCAGCCCTTGCCGTGGCACATGACGCAGGAGATATCGACCTCCGTCGATGGCTCCGTGAACGGGAAGAAGCTCGGGCGCAGGCGGACCTTGACATCCTCGCTGAAGATCTGGCGCAGGAAGAGCTCGAGCGTGCCTTTGAGGTCAGCGAACGTGATGCCCTCATCGATGACGAGACCCTCGACCTGCGTGAACATCGGCGAGTGCGTCGCATCGTACTCATCGCGGCGATAGACGCGGCCCGGCGCGATCATGCGGATCGGCGCGTTCGGCTCATTCTTCTGCATCGTGCGCGCCTGCACCGGCGACGTCTGCGAGCGCATGAGGATGTCCTCCGTGATGTAGAACGAATCCTGCATGTCGCGTGCCGGATGGTCCTTCGGCAGGTTCAGCGCCTCGAAGTTGTAGTAGTCCTTCTCGATTTCCGGGCCTTCCTCGACAGAGAAGCCCATGCGGAAAAAGATGTCCTTGATGCGCTCGAGCGTCAGCGTCAGCGGATGCAGGTGGCCGAGCGGCTGCTGGCGGCCCGGCAGCGTGACATCGATCTTCTCGCGCTCGAGGCGCTGCTGCATCTCGCGTGCCTTGAGCTCCTCGTTCTTCTGCTGGATCAGCTGTGCAATCTCCGCCTTTGCCTCGTTGACGATCTTGCCGACCTTCGGACGGTCTTCCTTCGCGAGTGCGCCCATGCCGCGCAGGATCGTCGTGAACTCGCCCTTCTTACCGAGGAACTTGACGCGGATGTCATCGAGCTCCGAGAGATTCCCTGCAGCGTTCTTGATAGCCTCGGCAGCCTGTGCCTTCAGCTGTTCAATCTTCTCCTCCATTGTATACCTCCTAAAAACAAAAAACCTCCGCCCCGAAAACGAGGGGCGAAGGTATGATTCGCGGTACCACCCTGATTTATAGCTTCCTTGCGGCTCTAACGCAGCCCTGCGTCCGCCCTTTCCTGCGGAGACTCCGAAGCGAACTTCACCCGTGCACACCATCCCGCTCCCAGTCCAGGCAGGACTCCCTGTCGATGCGCGCTCAGGATACTCTTCTTCATCATCGTCATGATTCTCTTAATATAGCACAACGACGTGGAAAATGCAAATCGTCCTCTTTGCCCCTGCCGCATGCATCGCATGTATCGCACATATAAAAGATAGAAATTGATAGAATTGGAAATACCTGATATAATATTGGAAGTCATCTTTTGTCGTAGCTGTTGTTATTCTTGGTTCTATTTTCGAATTCTTTTCAAAAAAGGGAGATTTTTACAACTATGTTACTTAATCGCAAATCGGTAGAGCTCCTGGCCCCGGCCGGCACGTGGGACGCGCTGGTCGCTGGCGTGGAGTCTGGCGCAGATGCTGTCTATCTTGGCGGCAAGCACTTCAACATGCGCATGCACGAGGGCGAGTTCAACTTCGACGATGCGCTCTTGAAGAAGGCCATCGACTACGCGCATGAACACGGCGTGCGCCTCTACATCACGCTCAACAACCTCATCAGCAACGAGGAGATCCCGGCGCTGCGCGAATACCTCGCCTACCTCAACGAAATCCGCCCCGACGCACTGCTCGTACAGGATTTCGCGGTGCTCGAGCTCGTGCACGAGATGGGCATCACGATCCCGCTGCACACGTCGGTCATGATGAACACCCACAATGAACATGCCATCGAGAAGCTCAAGGAATACGGTATCACGCGCATCGTCGTCGGCCGTGAGATGACGCTCTCCGAGCTCAGCCTCTTCCGCGAGCGCACGGGCATCGAGGTCGAATACTTCATGCACGGCGACATGTGCATCAGCGAGTCGGGCCAGTGCATCCACTCAGGCGTGCTCTTCGGCCAGAGCGGCAATCGCGGCCGCTGCCTCAAGCCGTGCCGTTGGGCCTATAAGCTCATCGACGAGAAGACGGGCGAAGTCCTCGACAAGAATGGCCCCGGTGCCTACAAGCTCGCCCTCAAGGACATGTGCATGTACCGCGCCATCCCGCAGCTCATCCAGGCAGGCGTCTTCTCCTTCAAGATTGAAGGTCGCATGCGCCCGGCTGGCTTCATCCGCCGCATCGTCTCGACGTACCGCAAGGCCATCGATGCCTACATCGCAGATCCGAACGGCTACACGACAGATGAAGAGGGCTGGAAGACGCTCTACGACAACCGCGCGCGCGATTTCACGACGACGTTCGCCTTCGGCCAGCCGGGCAAGAAAGACATCGGCTTCACGGGTGAGCGCGAGCCGCGCTTCTTCAGCCATGCGGTCAAGGAGGCAGGCTTCCAGGATGAGGTGCTGCGCCAGGAACGCGATATCGAGAAAGAGAATGCAGCGCACCGCGTGCTCAGTGTGCGCTGCAATACGGTCGAATCGGCCAAGGCAGCTATCCGTAGCGGCGCCGATACGGTCTACGTCGGCGGCGAGGCCTTCCGCCCGCTGCGCCCGTGGAAGCTCGGCGACTACGAAGAGATTCTCGCCTACGCGAAGGGCAAGGCGCGCGTCGTCGTCACGACGCCACGCACGACAATGCGCCGCGAGTGCGGTGAACTCGAGCAGTTCTTCACGGCGCTGCGCGAGATCAGACCGGACGGCCTGATGGTCAGCAACCTCGGTTCGCTGAAACTCGCGCAGAGCATAACGGATCTGCCAGTGCAGGCCGACCTCTCCTTCAACCTCTTCAACCAGCTCGCCGCAAAGTTCCTGAAGGAAAACGGCCTGTCCATGGCCGCGACATCGTACGAGCTCTCATTCGAGCAGCTGCGCGAAATCGTCGAGACGGCAGAACTGCCGCTCGAGACGGTCGTACACGGCTCTTACGAGTCGATGATCTGTGACCATGACTTCCCGGCAATGAGCCTGCCGGAATTCAACGAGCTCGACAACCCGGAGGTCCTCGACCGCCACTACGCGCTCCTCGACACGGCCGGCGAGAAACACGCTATCCGCATCGACCAGTACGGACGCAATCATCTCTACTTCGCGAAGGACCTCTGCCTCTACCCGTACCTCGCGAAGTTCAACGGGCTCGCCTCCTACCGCATTGAGGCGCAGGACTACACGCCCGAACTCACGGGCCGCGTGACAAAGCTCTACCGCGAAGCGCTCGACGCGCTCGCAGCCGGCAAGAGCGCTGAAGAAGCCTTCGACCACGCAGCGTTCGAGGAAGTAGAGCACCTGAGCCCGCGCGAGTGGGGTATCGGCACCTACCGCTTCCGCCAGAGCCGGAATTCAATCTAAATCGAATGATAGAATGATAGGATCAGGAGGGATTATCTTGGCTGAACATACATACCTTGGCCCTGAGGCCATCATCGAGAAGAAGAAGAAGTACATCATGCCCTGCCTCGGCCACTTCTACAAGGAGCCGCGCCAGTTCGTCAAGGGCTCCATGCAATACCTCTACGACAGCGAGGGACGCAAGTACCTCGACTGCTTCGCAGGCGTATCGGTCATGAACTGCGGCCACTGCAATCCGGAGATCACGAAGAAAGTCCAGGAGCAGGTCGGCACGCTGCAGCACGTCTGCAACATCTACCTGACGGAGAACTTCGTGAACCTCGCCGAAAAGCTCGCCGAAGTGACGCCGGGCAAGCTGCAGAAGACGTTCTTCTGCTCGACCGGCTCAGAGGCCACGGAGGGCGCGCTGCTGCTCGCCTCCATCTACACAGGCAACAACGAGATCATCGCCCTGCGGAACGGCCTGCACGGCCGCACGAAGCTCGGCATGAGCGTGACGGGCATCCAGATGTGGCGCACGGATGAGAATCCTGTCGGCGGCATCCACTTCGCACCGAACCCGTACTGCTACCGCTGCCCGCTCGGCAAGAAGCGCGAGACGTGTGACCTCGCCTGCGCCAACATGGTCGAGGACGTCATCCAGACGTCGACGGCCGGTCATCCCAGCGCCTTCATCGCGGAGACAATCCAGGGCAATGCAGGCATCGTCGTGCCGCCTGAGGGATACTTCCAGCGCGTCAAGGAAATCCTCGCACAGCACAACACGCTCTTCATCGCCGACGAAGTCCAGACGGGCTTTGGACGCACGGGCAGGATGTTTGCCATCGAGAACTTCGGCGTCGTGCCAGACATCATGGCCGTAGCCAAGGCACTCGGCAACGGCGCTCCGATCTCGGCCTTCATCTCGACGGCGGAGATTGCCGATACCTACACGCGCCCGGGCGCCTCGACGCTCGGCGGCAACCCCGTCTCGACGACGGCCGGCCTCGCCGTGCTCGACTACATCGAGAAGCACGACCTCTGTCAGAATGCCAGCGAGCGCGGCGAGCAGCTGCGCGCCGGCCTGCGCGAGATCCAGAAGCGCCACGCCATCATCGGCGATATCCGCGGCCTCGGCCTCATGACGGGTGCTGAGTTCGTTCACACCGACAAGAGCCCTGCTGCCGCAGAGCTCGACGATGTACTCGAGACGCTCAAAGACCGCGGCTTCATCATCGGCAAGAACGGCGTCGCCCGCAACGTCATGGCCTTCCAGCCGCCGCTCGTCATCACGGCAGAAGACATCGACAACGCGCTCAATGCACTCGAGATGGTGCTGACCGAGAAGAAGCTCTGATACGTTTCACTGCACATCTCCGACAATGAAATGAGCCCCGACACAAAGAGGCCGCCCCCCATCAACAAGGGGGCGGCCTCTTTGCATCCAGGTCATCATCCTTTATGCGTTATCGTTCTTCACTTCATCGGGATTGGGCTTCGTCTCGCTGCCACGCTCCTCTTCCGGCGGGAAAGCGAGCTTCTTCGCCTTTTCGGCATCCGCCCTGTCATCTTTCGCTTCATCTGCGAGGAGTTTCTGCTCGGCGGCTTCGACCTGCGGTTCTTCCGCTTTGTCACCTTCGAGGATCTTCATGAACTCTTCGCCGGTGATTGTCTCCTTCTCGTAGAGGTACGAGGCGAGCGCGTCAAGCTTGTCCATGTGGGCCTTCAATAGGCCGATGGCCTTCTCGTGCTGCTTGCGCACGAGCTCGACGACCTTCTTGTCGATCTGCTGCTGCGTGGCAGCAGAGCAGGTCAGGCTCGTGTCGCCGCCGAGGTAGCGGTTGTTGACCGTCTCCATGGCGACCATGTCGAATTCCTCGCTCATGCCGTAGCGCGTGATCATCGCACGGGCGAGCTTCGTCGCCTGCTCGATATCATTCGAGGCGCCCGTGCTGACGAGGCCGAACTTGACCTCCTCGGCTGCGCGGCCGGCCGTGAACGTCGCGATCTTGTTCTCGAGCTCCTCGCGGGAGAGAATGTACTTATCCTGCTGCTCGACCTGCATCGTGTAGCCGAGAGCACCTGACGTGCGCGGGATGATGGTGATCTTCTGGACCGGTGCGGAATGCGACTGCAGAGCCGCGACGAGCGCATGACCGATCTCGTGATAGGCGACCGTGCGCTTCTCGGCATCCGACAGGATGGCGTTCTTCTTCTGGTAGCCAGCGATGACGACCTCGATGCTCTCCTCGAGATCCGCCTCCGTCACCTCGCTGCGGCCCGAGCGCACAGCTCGCAGCGCGCCCTCGTTGATGATGTTGGCGAGCTCTGCGCCAGAGGCACCGGCGGCCATGCGCGCGATCGTGTGGAAGTTGACATCGTCTGCCATGCGGACCTTTTTTGCATGGACCTTGAGGATATCCTCGCGCCCCTTGAGGTCCGGCAGTTCGACTGGCACGCGGCGGTCAAAGCGGCCCGGGCGCAGCAGCGCCGGGTCGAGAGAATCCGGGCGGTTCGTCGCCGCGAGGATGATGACACCCGTGTTGCCCTCAAAGCCGTCCATCTCGGTCAACAGCTGATTGAGCGTCTGCTCGCGCTCGTCATTGCCCATCGCCGCGCCCGTGCGCTTCTGGCCGATTGCATCGATCTCATCGATGAATACGATGCACGGCGCCTTCTCCTTGGCCTGCTTGAAGAGATCGCGGACCTTCGAAGCACCCATGCCGACGAACATCTCGACGAACTCCGAGCCGGCAATCGAGAAGAACGGCACATTGGCCTCGCCGGCGACAGCCTTCGCGAGCATCGTCTTGCCGGTGCCCGGAGGGCCGACGAGCAGCACGCCCTTCGGCATCGAGGCGCCGATGCTCGTGTACTTCGCAGGATTGTGCAGATAGTCGACAATCTCGGAGAGGTTCTCCTTGGCCTCATCCTCGCCAGCCACATCACTGAAGTGGATGCCCTCCGACGATGGCACGTATATCTTCGCCTGATTGCCTGAGCCGCCGAACATCATCGAGTTCCCCCCTGCCCGGTCCATGATCTTGCGGCTCATGTACTGGCCAATGGCGAAGAAAATCAAGAGCGGCAGGATCCAGGCCAGGAAGAAACTCATGAGCGGCGATGTCTCCTCCTTGATATCCTGTGTGAAGGTCGCCCCCGACTCCATCAGTCGCTGCGCCAGCGTCGGATCGTTCATGATGCCGGTCTTGTACTTCTTGTGGTCGTCCTTGACCGTGTAGAGGATCTGGTTCGACTGGATCTCGACGTGGTCGACCGTCTTGTCGTCGATGGACTGCATGAACGTGCTGTAGTCGACCGGCACGATCTGTGCTTGCTCCATGTAAGGCCTGGCCATCTCGTTGAAGAGAAGGATCAGGGCCAAGACGACGATATAGTAAAAAGCCATCGGCTTCTTTGGCGATTTGACTTCTTTCATAGTAGTCACCTCCAGATAAAGAAAAGCCCCCGCAGCCTCTCGCGGGGGCACGATCATGCTCGTACGTAGAGTGTCTTGACGACGATGTCCACCTCGTGGACAATCATGCCGGTCATGAACTCGACATGGCTCGTGACCTTCTCCTGCGCCTGCTTCAAGAGCGTCGGGATGTGGTTGCCGTACGTCAGCACGACGTTGCAGGAGATGCGCAGTCCCTGGTCCTCATCGCCGACGAAGAGGTGCTTGACCTCCACATCGCTGACCTTGCTGAAAGGCCCCTCTGCGAGGATGACGTGGCGCACGATGCCCTTGATGGCCGAATCGTCGATGATGAGCTTGCCGTAATAGCTGAAGACCGGCCGCACAATGGACTTCTCGCCGAGGCGGCGGCGCCGCGTCGAGGAGCGCTTGAAGAACGACTGCAGCGGATCGATGAGATAGCCGGAGAAATGCGGCTTGAGCTCGATCGTCGGCACAGGGATGATGTGCTTGCCCTGCTTGACGCGGTAGAAGCGCGCCTTCTCCATCTCCGACCGCGTCGCGATGTCCTCGATGCGGATGATCTTCGCGATGGGTGGCAGGCGCAGGGCCTTCGTGATCTTCTGTACCATGTTCTCCGAGGTGCCGAGGATCAGGATGCGGTGCGGCTTCGAGTTCTCGATGGCCTTGCGCACCTCCTCTGCATGACCCGGCAGTACAAAGATAGCCCGGCGGACGGCCATGATCTTGCTCTGCTCCTTCTTAGCAGAGTGGCCCGCCAAGATCTTGCCGTCCTTGATGAGGATGCCATCATCGATGATGGCATCGGCACCATTCTTATGCGCGACAATCAGCGCGCGATGACTCTTTCCGGTCCCACTCGGACCGACTAAGGCAATGACATCCATCTTTTTCCCCTTGCTTTCAGAGTTTCTGGGCCGGGCGGTATAGTTTCTCCGCCCAGCAGTCATCGATGGTGAAGACGCCGAGGTCCTGCGGGTAGCGCGTCGCGAAGCCATGGTAATCTGAGCCGCCCGTCACGAGCAGCTGATAGCGCTTCGCCATGTCGAGATAACGCGCTGTGTCAGCTTCATCGTGCTGCGGATAGAAGACCTCGAGGCCCTCGATGCCGCGGCAACAGAGCTCCTCGACAAGCCTGTCGTCGCCGATGAGCTTCGGGTGCGCGAGCACGGGAGTACCGCCAGCCGCCTTGATGAGGCCGATGATGTCCTCGACCTCGAGGTGATAATGCGGCACATAGGCGGGCTTGCCCTTCATGAGCATCGCTTCAAAGGCATCGCGGACCGTCGGGAAATACCCCTTCTTGACGAGGACGCGTCCGATGTGAGAGCGGCTGATGGAACGGCTCGTGCCCGCAATCGTCAGGACCTCTGTCTCGCTGATCTCATAGCCGAGATGCTGGAGCTTCTCCACCATCTCGCTGAAGCGCGTCCAGCGCGCCTCTGTGACATCGTTGAGCTTATCGACGAGTTCTCCATAATAGATGTCGACATTGTATCCCAAGATGTGGATTTCACGCGTCGGATGATGCGCGCTGAACTCTATCCCGGGGATGATGTGTATCCCCCTCGCCGGGTACAGGCCGTTCTCGTAGAGATGGCTGATCCCTTCCACGGTATCGTGGTCCGTGATGGCCATGTACGTGAGGCCAGCCTCCTTCGCCTTTGCCACGAGTTCCTCAGGCGTCAATTTGCCGTCCGAGTACGTCGTGTGCATATGCAGATCACTTGGCATCCTGATTTCACTCCTAAATCGTCTCTTGATCCATCACCAGAGCCGCCTCAGCGGGGCTCCACGATCAGCTTGATTGCCGTGCGCTCTTCCCCGTCGATCTTGATGTCGGTGAAGGCCGGGATGCAGATGAGATCGACGCCGTGTGGTGCGACAAAGCCACGGGCAATCGCGACGGCCTTGACGGCTTGATTGAGCGCACCGGCTCCGATGGCCTGCATCTCCGCACTCCCATTCTCACGGATCACACCAGCCAATGCGCCGGCGACAGAATTCGGATTCGACTTTGCAGAAACTTTCAAGACTTCCATGATTAGCACGACCTCCTTGTTCACCTACTGCTGGAATATGAATCGCTATGCATGCTGTTATTCATACTATCACTAGTTTCTATTATTCGTCATCGAGCATGGAAATCCTTCTTTTCCCGCGCTATTTCTCAAAAGTGTGTTTGCACTCCGTGCTCAGAGCGCATCTTCCTGCAGCATGATGCGCTCGATGCCGCAAGTCTTGTTTGTCGCCGTGTCGATCTCGACGATCAAGGCTGAATAGACGCAGGGGCCTTCAGCGACATCGAAGCGGACGGGCATGGCCGTCGTGAACTTCTTGAGGATGAGGTCAGTCTTGACGCCGAGCACAGAGTCGCGCGGACCGACCATGCCGAGATCCGTGATATAGGCCGTGCCCTGCGGCAGAATGCGCTCATCGGCTGTCTGCACGTGTGTGTGCGTGCCGACGACGCCGTTGACGCGGCCATCGAGGTACCAGCCCATTGCAATCTTCTCGGACGTCGTCTCTGCATGGAAGTCCAGGAAAATGATGTCGCACTCATCCTGCATCTCGTGCAGGAGCTCCTCGACCTTCTGGAAGGGGCAGTCGAGTGGCGGCATGAAGGCGCGGCCCGAGAGGTTCATGACACCGATGTTCTTCGCTTTGAACGGGTACGAGCACCAGCCCTTGCCAGGCGTGCCCTCTGGATAATTGGCCGGGCGGATCAGGAATGGCTCCTGATCGATGAACTCGAGCACATCCCGCTTATCCCAGACGTGATTGCCCGATGTGATGACATCGGCACCGCCGCGGTAGAGCTCATCGAGCGACTTGCGTGTGAAGCCCTTGCCGCCCGCGGAGTTCTCGCCATTGACGATGACGACGTCAATAGCCTTCTCCTTGCGCAGCTTCGGCGTAATCTTGCAGAATGCCCGTCGGCCCGAGTGGCCGATGACATCTCCTACCAGCATGACTTTCAACATATCTCCCTCTTTCTTCTGCACAGCAGCGTATCAGCGCGTCAGCGATTGTAGACGACGACGCGGTCGTTCTCGCGCAGGCCGACCATGAGCATGCGGAAGCGGAACTCCCGCCGCTGGACCTGGTCGAGCATCTGGTCGAGAAGCTCACTCTGCACCGTCGCGAAGTCCTCTTCGAGCTTCTGCAGCGAGTGCTCGTCGACGAGCAGCGCCTTGCCGAAGCGCTCCGTGAACAGGCGTGCGATGAGCGTCAGCTCGTCGCGCTCGAGTGTCATGACATCGCGCTCGACATGGAACATGACCGTCTTTTTCTCGGCAGAGACTTCCTCGACCCAGATGTTGGCGCCGACCTCTTCGTCGGCGACCAGCACGTGGTATGTCTCAATGCTCTCCGAGAGAAGCCGCGCAAAGGCATCGAGCTCGCGTGCGGGGTAATCGCCGCGTACGATGAACTCGAACGTCAGCGTCGAGCGTCGCGGATCGTACGACAAAGAGCTGATCTCTGGATAGCAGACGAGCATCGAAGCCAGGAACTGGATGCCTGCCTTCTCCTCCTCTTTGCTGCGCTGTGATCTGAAACCAAACATGATAGTATCCTCTTAACAGACTGAGGGTCCGGGACAAAGCCCGCACCCTCAGTACAGCAGAACCGTTTATTTTGCATAATCGACGACGCGCGTCTCGCGGATGACCGTGGCCTTGATCTGCCCCGGATACTCGAGCTCGTCTTCGATCTTCTTGACAATGTTATGAGCGAGTGCTGCGGCCTCCGCATCGTCAACCTTGTCCGGCTTGACCATGACACGGATTTCGCGGCCTGCCTGGATGGCAAAGCAGCGCTCGACGCCGTCGAAGGATTCGGCAATCCCCTCGAGGCTCTTGAGGCGCTTGAGATACGACTCAAGGCTCTCGCGGCGTGCACCCGGACGCGCTGCTGAAACAGCGTCAGCAGCCGACACGAGAACCGATTCGACGCTCGTCGCTTCGACATCACCGTGATGCGAGAGGATCGCATTGATGACGTCTTTCGACTCGCGGTACTTGCGGGCGATATCGGCACCGATGGTCGTATGCGAACCCTCGACCTCGTGGTCGATGGCCTTGCCAATATCGTGCAGCAGACCGCCGCGCTTCGCGAGCATGACATCACAGCCGAGCTCAGCTGCCATGACACCGGCGAGGTGCGCGACTTCGATAGAATGATTGAGCACGTTCTGGCCGTAGCTCGTGCGGTAGCGCAGGCGGCCGAGCAGACGGACGAGCTCCGGATGGAGTCCGTGGACGCCCGTCTCGAACGTCGCCTGCTCGCCGGCTTCCTTGATGCGCTGGTCGACTTCGCGTTTCGCCTTCTCGACCATCTCCTCGATGCGGGCCGGATGGATGCGGCCGTCCTGGATGAGCTTCTCGAGCGCAATGCGAGCGATTTCGCGGCGCACCGGGTCGAAGCCCGACAAGATGACAGCTTCCGGCGTGTCGTCGATGATGAGGTCGATGCCTGTCAGCGTCTCGAGCGTGCGGATGTTGCGGCCCTCGCGGCCGATGATGCGCCCCTTCATCTCATCGTTCGGCAGAGCGACGACAGAGACGGTCGTCTCGGCGACGTGGTCGGCAGCGCAGCGCTGGATGGCCGTCGAGAGGATTTCGCGAGCCTTCTTGTCCGACTCATCCTTCACCTGCTGCTCGTACTCCTTGATCTTCATGGCCTTCTCGTGCTTGAGCTCTTCCTCTGCCTCTGCCATGAGAGTCGTGCGGGCTTCCTCTGCCGTCAGGCCCGAGATGCGCTCGAGCTCTGCCTTCTGCTGCTCGTGCATCTCATTGACGGCAGCCTGGCTCTTGTCGAGGCGCGCTTCCTTGCGCGACAAGGATTCTTCGCGCTTCTCGATGGAATCGAGCTTGCGGTCGAGGTTCTCCTCTTTCTGGACGACGCGGCGCTCCTGGCGCTGGAGTTCCGAGCGACGTTCTTTCGTCTCACGGTCGAGTTCCTGGCGCAGGCGATGGATGTCTTCCTTCGCCTCGAGCAGAGCTTCTTTCTTCTTCGTCTCGCCACGCTGGGCTGCATCATCTACAATCCGTTTTGCTTCAGCTTCCGCCGAGCCGATCTGCGACTCCGCCGTGCGCTTGCGCATGACGTAGCCGACACTCGCGCCGACGAATGCTGCTACTATTACCGCTAATATTATTGTAACGATAATATTCACCCCCCTTTTCGTTTTTTTGCTTTCATGCATATTTATATCGGTAGTTGTGACATAACTATACCTTTCTATCTTACAGATTTTTTCCTTTAGTGTCAAGAAAACTCATCGCGCTGGAGAGATGCTGTGAAAATATTTCTGTCAAGAAGAGCATGCAACAAAGAAAATGAGAGGACAAGGAAAAGCCGGCCTCCGTCGGAATCACGGAGACCGGCCTTGATGAAGCGGCAGAGGGAATCACGCGAGCATCATCTTGACGATGTCGCGGCGGCTGACGATGCCGAGCAGATGCTTCTTCTCGTCGAGCACAGGCACGCGCTTGACATGCTTGTTGTAGAGGATCTTCGCCACCTCGCTGACATCGTCGTCTGCCTTGACGGAGATGATCTTCTTCGTCATGAGCTGCTCTGCCGAGATGGCCGCGATCTTGCGGAAGGCGTCCTGGTACTCGCGCAGGCCCGAGTAGTAGATGACCGCGCCGAGGATGCAGAGCTCATCCGGCAGCTCCGGCGCAAACTCCTTGCGCACGAGGTCGCCCTCGCTGACAATGCCGCAGACCGTGCCGTCATCGTCCATGACCGGCAGCCCCGAGACATCGTGGTCCACGATCGTCTGAGCGATCTCGCGGATCGACGCCTCCTTCTTGACCGTAATGACATCCTTCGTCATGATATCCTTCACCAGCATATGAAACACCTCATTCCTGATTGATGGCACAATACACGAGGAATCCCCCTCTTTGCTTAAGGATTCGCTATCTTTCGACGATTTACCTTCCTGTCATAAAATTTTCTGCAAATCACGGTATGCATCTTCCGCCTTTATCTTGTTTTTTCTCACTATTCTCCCTATAATAAAAGTGAACCAGCAAGATCCAGAGGATACATTTTCAAGACAGTCTGATGGCATAGCACCTCAGCAGTGGAAGGATGAGCATTATGAAAATCAAGAAATCCTTGCAGAAACGAATCGTCTCCGTCCTCGCAGCGGGTATGATCATGATTCCCGGCGCGTACGGGCTCGCCCCGGCACCAATCGCCCATGCGGAGTTTGGGTGGGGAAGCATCATCGGCGCTGGCATTCAGGGCGCGGCAGCGCATGCACAGCTCACAGCGTTCCTCAAGAAGTACAATGACTCCGAAGAAGGCCGCCAGGAGTTCTTCGAGGAGATGAAGAAGCAGTACGGTGTCAACAACGACGCCTACTACAACAGGAAGATCGACACCATCATGGCGAACCTGACGGCAGCAATCGGCGCGGTCGATCTGACGATCTACGACAAGCCCTACAACTACTTCATTAATCAGGACAAGAGCTTCAATGCCTTCTGCACGCTCGGGCACAACATGAGCATCAACACAGGGCTCTTCAGCGTCCTGACGAATGACGACGAGATTGCCGTCGTGCTCGGCCATGAAATGGGGCATGGTCAAAAGGATCATCCGGCCAAGGGCGCGCGGCGCAGCCTCAACATGTCGATCCTCGGCGCGGCGACAGGTACGGACCTCGGCGTCATCGTGGCGAACGTCATCAACAACCGCAACATCACGAAGCCGATGGAGCGCGAGGCGGATGCGCTGGCCTTCGAGTACATCACGCATTCCAACTACAACCCGGGTGCCTGTGCCGCGGTCTGGCAGCGCGTCATGGATAAGTCCAAAGGACAGGAAAACGCGATGCAGCAATTCCTCTCCGACCATCCATCGGACGGCGACCGCCGCGACGCCTATGCTAAGAAGCTCTACGAGTACAGCAACAAGCACGTGACAGTCAAGGACGGCACGGTCAAGGTCAACGGCAAGGACTTCGTCACGCCAGCTGCCCTCGGTGATATGTCTAGTGCTGAGCGCTCCTACTTCGTCGTCGGCAATCTCGCGGCGGCCTACCACAACGGTCACAACAAGGACGCCGCCTATGTCGACGGCAAAACGGTCATGCTCGGCGTACAGCCCATCATGACCTGCACCTACGACGATGAATCGGCCCAGAAACTGGCCGACCGCCTCAACAAAATCAAATAATTTGCAGATGCACCTACGAAAAAGCTGCTGCCCAGCAATCAGGCAGCAGCTTTTTCATATGCAGTAAATCGTGATAAACGAACACAGCGGGTACCGAAGATTCAAATCAGTCCTGACACGGGCAGTTCTCTTTGTGGAAGTACTTGTTGATGATCTCGACAGCGCAGTAGTCGCCGCACATCGAGCAAGCACCTTCGTCAGCCGGATTGCGGGCGCCGCGCTTCTTCTTGGCGAGCTCTGGATCGATGGCGAGTTCCATCTGGCGGTTCCAGTCGAGGACTTTGCGCGCCTTGGCCATCTCGAGGTCCCATTCGCGCGCACCCGGCACGCCGCGCACGAGGTCAGCGGCATGGGCGGCGATGCGGCTCGTGATGACGCCCGTGTGGACATCCTCGATTGTCGGCAGGGCCAGATGTTCAGCCGGCGTGACGTAGCAGAGGAAGTCCGCGCCGGAGACAGCGGCGAGCGTGCCGCCGATAGCCGCCGTGATGTGGTCATAGCCCGGTGCGATATCCGTTACAAGAGGTCCAAGCACATAGAACGGCGCGTGGCGGCAGAGGCGCTTCTCGAGCTTCATGTTCGCCTCAATCTGGTCGTACGGCACGTGGCCCGGCCCCTCGACCATGACCTGGACGCCGCGCTTCCAGGCGCGGTCCACGAGCTCGCCGAGCGTGATGAGCTCCGTGAGCTGGCCGCGGTCCGTCGCATCGGCCGTGCAGCCCGGGCGCATGCCGTCGCCGAGGCTGATGGTCACATCGTACTTCTCGCAGATGTCGAGGATGTCGTCGTAGTGCTCGTAGAGCGGGTTCTCCATCTCGTTGTGCAGCATCCAGCCCGCGATGAAGGAGCCGCCGCGGCTCACGATGTCCATGACGCGGCCCTGGCGGCGCATGCGCTCGATGGCGCTGCGCGTGACACCGCAGTGCAGCGTCATGAAGTCCGCGCCGTCCTTGGCCTGCTGCTCGATTGTCTCGAGGATGTCGTCATCCGTCATCTCGACGACGGCGCCGTGCTCGCGGATGGAGCGCACCGTCGCCTGATACAGAGGCACCGTGCCGACCATGATCGGCGAATGCTCGATGATGCGCTGACGCGAGATGTCGATGTTGTTGCCCGTCGAGAGATCCATGACAGCGTCGGCGCCGCAGCGCACGGCCTCATCGAGTTTCTCGAGCTCCGGCTCGATGTCCGGGAACGTACTCGACGTGCCGATGTTCGCATTGACCTTGACGCGCAGTCCCTCGCCGACGCCGCGCGGGCGCAGGTTCTCGTGATTGACATTCGCGCAGATGGCAATCGTGCCGTTTGCCACGCGCTCGCGGATTGTCTCGACAGGGATGTGCTCCTCCTGTGCTACAATCTTCATCGCATCGGTGATGCGGCCCTCACGGGCCTGCTGCATTTGTGTCGCCATGTAACAATACCTCCTGAAAAACAAAAGCCGCCCGGCGTACCGGACGGCAAGATATGCTCTGTCACTTCCCTACGCAGGTCTTAACCCAACAGGTTCCAAGGGTCGGAATACTCCTCTCAGCCAGATGGCTCCCCTAGTGAATCGTCTTTTATGCGGTTTTTACCTGCAGAAGCAAGCTTCTCTATCAGTTTATCAGAATTCATCACAAAATGCAACACCTCGAGAGACTGCCTCAAGGCAGGACAAGGCGGAAGCGGCGCATGCTGCGGCCACAGGTGCAAGGCGCAGGAATCGGCTCGACATAGAGGCCCGTGCGCAGGCGCACGAGCGGCATGGCCTCCGCCAGCAGAGTCGTCAGGACGAGCTCACCGGCTGCCTCTGCCGGCTCTCCGGTCTGCGGGTCGATGACCTCGCCCAGCACGAAATCTTCCTGGAGGTGAAAGGCCAGCTCACCAGGCTCACAGGGCAAAAAAGGCGCCGCCGTGCCGAGCTCCGGCAGGGCTAGCATGTGATAGACCCTGGCCGACGTCATTGCCTGCAGCGACGCGGCGAGCTCAGCGCTCGGCGCGCTCTCATGCAGGAAGATGATGCGCGAGAGCGGCAATTCGCTGAGGCCGCTGCCGCGCTGCAGCATGGCATCATCTAGTGCAAGCAGGCGTTCTGGCGTGCCGATGAGCGTCTCCGGCGTCACGAGATCCAGCTGCTCTGCCCATCGCTCCGGCTCAGTGCCAAGCATCATGGTGGCCGCGCCGATGAACTCGAGCGCATAGTGGACATCCATGATGCGGCTGTCTGCACCATCGCCGAGCACGGCTGCAAGCGCGGCATTGTGCAGGCCGCAGGCCACGAGACTCCGCGTCACCAGTTCGATGCGGTGCGCGATATCGCCATTCGTCGCAAAGTGGACGAACGGCGCCCCCTCGCCACTTGCCGCCCGCATCTGCGAGATGCGCAGCAGGCTCGAGAGCGGCATCGTCAGGAAGTCGAATGATTTCCGGCCCGCAAAATCAGCGGCGCTGAGCAGCGGCAAGGCCTGAAGCGTACCCGTCTCCTTCAACTCCTTCAGCGACTGGCCGTTCATGCCCCGCTCGGAAAACGCCTCGCGGTAATGCGCGCTCTTCTCCGCGGCCCAGCACAACTGCTTCTGCAGGCGCTTCTCCTGCAGCGCCCGCAGCTCCTCGGGCGCAATCTGTTCCATCGATGGATTGGCAAACAAAGACATCTCTCCTCTTGTCCCGTCGGGCAGCCCGCGGGAATCTCACTGGATATCGAATACGGTCTTATTCGTCTCTGCCGGCTCTTTCGGCAGGACGATGTGAAGCACGCCGTCCTCGAACGAGACGGAGACTTCATCCTTGACGATGCCGTCAATCTCGAAGGTGCGCTCGAAGGTGCCCGTGCGGCGCTCGCGGCAGATGTACTTGACATCCATGTCCACTTCCGGGCGCTCTGCCTTGATCGTCAGGTAGCCCGTGCCATCGTCATACGACACCGTGATCTGCTCCTTGTGGAATCCCGGCAGCTCGGCGAAAATCTCATAGCGGTCCGGCGTGTCGATGACATCGACGCGGAACGACGAAAGTGCCCCACTGACGCGGCCGAGCGGATTGCACGGCTGCTCCGTCATGAAGTCGAGTGCCTTCTCGAGGACCTCACGGCCTCGCTCAGCATTCTCACGGATATTGAAGGGAATCGGTCTGATCATCATAATCGCCTCCAGATTCTTTTGAATCGATATACATGTTCTATCGTTATCCCCATTATACAAGAAATGTGTGAAAATTACAAGAAAAGCCAGCTTCTCTTCTGTGAGAAACTGGCTTTTGCCTTTCTGTCCCCTATCATCTGCGGAAATCAGAAAATCACTTCTGGAATTTATCGAGAGCCTTCTGGAAGTCCTGGACGAATTCGACCGTACCCATGTATTCGCCATCGTCATCGTAGACGGCCATGTAGCGGACGCCGACAGGGCGGCCCATGATGCGGCGATAGATCTCCATCTGAGTGCGCTTCTTCGCCTTGAAGTCGAGTATCATCTGGCGCACAACGGGGATGATCTCGGGCGGATGGCAGCTGTAGACCTCGCGCCCGAGCGCCGAGAGCGGACGCGAGAAGACCTTGCCCTCATTGATGAAATAGCGCAGGATGTCATCCTTGTCGATGAAGGTGATATCGACGTCGAGAAGCTTCAGGATCCCCTGGAGCTGGCGCAAGGTCAGCTCACCGGTCGGCAGCTTCACCTTGCCCTCGAGGATTTCCGGCTTCATGGCCGATGACGACTGCTGCTTCATCCAGGCCTCTCCCTCTGGCCAGCGCGGCATCGTCTCGACATCGACGAAGGCCATGCCCATCTCGAAGAGGTCGCGGTAGACCATGAACCACTGTTCCTGCGTCAGATAGCGCAGGGAGAGCGGGAAGAGGATGCGGTCTTCCTTGAAGACCATCTCGCGGATGCGCGCACAGAGCGGCTCGATGCGGCCCTTGTAGAGCGGATAGTTCTCGCTGTCCGCCTTGAGTGCCTTCGTGATGACGCCGAGCTCGCGCTTGATCTCATCGTCGACGCCCCACATGACCTGTGAGGGTCCCGTGACACCGTAGTCGTAGAGCAGCGGCATCAAGAGTTCCTCCTTCTTGGCATAGTGTGAGCGCACGGCGTTGAGCGCGGCGATGAGCCCCGTGAGCTTTGCCGCATCCTCCTCGCCGACCATCTCGTGGTGGATGGCGTCGAGGTGGCGGACAAGTGCGTCATTCTCGAGGCGCAGCAGGCTCAGCGGATGGCCCTCGGGCAAGTCGTCTGCCGTCAGGAAGGCCGCTGCAGCGTGCGTCTTCTCAGCCGTCTTGCGCAGCGCTGCCTGCTCCTCGTCCTTGCCGCTCTCCGCGCAGTCGTGGAACAGCGCGGAGTGGACGTCGCAGAGGCGCTGGACATCCTTCAGTGGTACGCCGCCCTTGATGAGGTCCTGCTCTGCCTCCGCAATCTCCTCGGCCTTGACGTCCTCGAAGTGGCGCACGAAATCGGCGCGCACCGATTCAAGCGATTCGCCGCCATTGAGTCGCGCGATGTACTCGCGCAGCATGGCCTGGCGCGCCTGTTGCTCAGCGCCCTTCAGGACAAAGCCCTTCGCCTCGAGCGCCGCGCGAATCTTCTCCATCGGGATGCCCTTGACGACAGCGCCGCGCGGCAGCGTCATGATGCTGCCCATGAGCTTCAGGGCAGCGGGCTTCATGATGTCTTGAAAGCCGATTTCCGCGAGGATTTCCTTGAGTTCTGGGTATTCGCGGACGAGCTCCGCTACGCTTTTCTTCAGATCGAGTTCTTTCATCGAGATTGCTCCTTACACTGTCTGTACATTATCTATCGTATCATCATGTTGATTCCGTATGCATGAGATTAGTATAGTACAGCAAGCACCGTTTTGTCGTACCATTTGTTACACACCTGTGAGGCACAGCCCTCTCTCATGCTTCGACATAGTGGCTGAAGCTGCCGATGACGAGCTGCGGGAATTCCTCGTGGAGCGCAGCGATGAAGCGGCGCGTCCCGAGGATCTTGCCCTGCGGCTCCGGCATAATGTCAAGAAAAGCGTCCGGATCGATGTTGAGGTTGCGCACCTGGATCATCTGCACGGGCAGCTCGCGGAAGAACTCCTGCCAGGCGGCAAGTTCCTCCTCGCGGTCGTTGAAGCCCGGGAAGTAGAGCAGGTTCAGCGATACGTAGACGCCGTGGTCGAGCGCATAGCGGATCGATGCCTTGACATCGGCGAGGTGGTAGCTCGCGCGATAGTAGGCATCGTAACCTTCCTCGCGCGCGCTGATAATGGAGACGCGCAACGAGTCAAGGCCGACATCGACGATTTTCTTGATGCCCTCGGTCCAGCCCGCATTGGAGTTCATGTTGATCTGGCCCTTCTTCGTCTTCGCACGGATGAGCTTGATGCCCGCCGCGATGTTGTCGGCCGCCAGAGACGGCTCGCCCTCACAGCCCTGGCCGAAGCTGATGATACCATCCGGCGCCACAGAGAGGTGGTAGATGCCGACTTCAGCGATCTCCTCAGGCGTCGGGCGGAATTTGATGCGCTCCTGCGGTGACGGGCAGCACTCGGCCGGCTGCAGCGAGATGCAGCCGAAGCAGTTCGCGTTGCAGACTGGCGATGTCGGGATGCCGCACTCCCAGCGGCGGTAGAAGAGATTCTGCGCCGTGCAGCAATGCCACTTCAAGGAGCAGCCGCCAACCTGCTCGACGATGCGGTTGCCGGGCAGGTCCTTCTTCGTGCGCTTGACGAGTTTCGCGAGTTCCTTCGTGTTGTAGTGGACCGGGTCCCACTTCTCGTTCTCGTCCGTATAGACGGCCGCACAGTAGAGCTCGTCGCGGTAGACGACGACAGCTGTGTAGCCGTAGAGCGGCAGGCGCTGTGCATCCTCTGCCCGCTCGTAGGCCGGCATGTAGAGGCGCGTGTAGCCTGCCGGCAATATGGCGGCCACAGCGAGGCCGCTGATGGGCATCGTCTCGCCGTCCGCGCTCTGGCCGACGGCCAGGCGGTCAGGCAGCAGCATGAGGTCCGCACTCTCCGGCAGCGGAATGAGGTCCTCAGGCTTCAGCAGGACATTCATGCGGCCCGTGCGCCCCATGCCACGCATGCCCGGCGCGTCGAGGATGTTGCCGTCCTCATCGGCGTAAACGGCCGTGATGGCCTCATTCTGCTTGCTCATGATGTTCCTCCCTTGCCTTTCCTTCTGCTCCTTCGCTCGCTTCTGCGGTCTGTGCCTTCTTGGCCTTTTTCTTCTTGGGGTTGAACTGGTTCATCGCCATGTCGACATCGTGCGTCACGATGCACTCCACCGCAGGGATCAGGTAGTCGATGGCCTCGCGGATCTTCGGCTGGTCCTCCTCCGGGAAGGCAGCGAGCACGTGGTTGACGACAGTCCAGCCCGGCAACGGGCGGCCGATGCCGATGCGCACGCGCGCAAAGTGCTCGTCACCGACATGCGCGAGGACGGACTTGATGCCGTTGTGTCCGCCCGCACTGCCCTTCTTGCGGATGCGGATCGTGCCGGCGGGGATGTCCATGTCGTCGTGCGCGACGATGAGGTCTTCGGGCTCGAGCTTGTACCAGTTCATCAACGGGCCGATGGCACGGCCGCTCTCATTCATATAGGTCTGCGGCTTGACGAGCACGACCTTCTCGGTGCCGATGCGCGCATCCGCGACTTTTGCGTCGAACTTGTCCTTCCAGTCTGACGCCGAGAGTCCCAGCGCATCCGCCAGCGCGTCGACGAACATGAAGCCGACATTATGTCTTGTCTTCGCATACTCCGCACCGGGGTTGCCAAGACCTGCAATGATTTTCATAGTGCAATCGATCTCCTGTATCGTTCTCTTTACTCTAATCTTCGTCTTTCCAGTGTATCACATCTGCCTTTGAAAGACAAAAAACAAAAACTCCTGGGCCAGAGGCCCAGGAGGAATATCAATCGTTTGCCGTAGGATCGCCCACCATGAACAGGTAGATGAGCACGATGATGCCGAGCACGATGCGGTACCAGCCGAATGCCTTGAAGTCATTCGTCTTGATATAGCGCATGAGGAACTTGATGGACAGGACGGAGACAATGAAGGCCGTGACCATGCCGACGACCAGGATAAGGATCTCCGCACCCGTGTAGTGGAAGCCGAACTTGACCATCTTCAGCGCACTCGCACCGAACATGACCGGGATGGCCAGGAAGAACGTGAACTCCGCAGCCACCGTGCGACTCGCGCCGAAGAGCAGGCCGCCGAGGATCGTCGCGCCAGAGCGGCTCGTGCCCGGCACGAGCGAGAGCACCTGGAAGATGCCGATGATCAGAGCTGTCTTGTAGTCGAGACGCCGCAGGTCTGTGATGGCCGGGCGGCGATGCTTGTTGTAGTTCTCGACGATGATGAACATGATGCCGTAGAAAATCAGCGTCGTCGCGACGACCGGCGCCGTCATGAAGTGCTCTTCCATGTACTTGTTGAAGAGCAGGCCGATGACTGCCGCAGGGATGCATGCCACGATGACCTTCATCCAGAGCTGCACCGTATCACGCTTCTCCTGGCGCGTCTTCCACGAAGAAAACGGGTTGAGCTTCTCGAAACTCAGCACGACGACGGCCATGATGGCGCCGAGCTGGATGACGACGAGGAACATGTCCATGAACGCCTTGCTGACATCGAGCTTGATGAACTCATCGACAAGAATCATATGGCCCGTACTCGATACCGGCAGCCACTCCGTAAGACCCTCCACGATGCCGAGAATGATGGTCTTGAGTAAATCCGCTATACTTAGATCCACTTTCTTTTTGCCTCCTGTAATACCTTAATGTCCATTACCGCATTTCGCTCACGGCAGTATGCCCATTATAGCACAGCTACCCCTTCTGTGCATGGAAATTTCCGGATAAAGACGGCTCTGCCTGCTGCAAATCTTCTTATAGTATAGAAGCCCAACTTAAACACGCGATAAACAGCGTGCGGAAACTGTGAGCAAGTCACGGAAAAAGCGCCGTTTCCCTGCTATACTGGAGAAAAACCAAGGGAACGTGCACCGAAGAAGGCAGTACGTCCCTCTTGATGAGACACGATACTTTTTTCATATGGCTCCTATAGAACCATACTAGGCAAGGAGGTTCCCCTATCATGGCAGCAATTGTGATTACCAAAGAGAATTTCGACAGCGAAGTCGTGAAAGCAGATGGCACGGTCCTCGTCGACTTCTGGGCGACGTGGTGCGGTCCGTGCCGCATGCTCTCTCCGATTGTCGACGCCGTCGCAAGCGAGCATCCGGAAGTCAAGGTCGGCAAGATCAATGTCGACGAGCAGCCCGAACTCGCCCAGCAGTTCGGCATCATGAGCATCCCGACGCTGATCGTCTTCAAGAACGGCGCGAAGGTCAATGAATCCATCGGCCTCGTGCCAAAGGAGAAGGTCGAAGAACTGATCGGCTGAGGGAACACAGGCCTCAGTAGGTTCCGGCGAGACGGCGGAGCGCCTCGCCATCTTCAATATGCAGATAGCCGCGGCCCGACGTGGTCCATCCCTCCTGATTGAAGTACTTGATCAGGCGGGTGACGACCTCTCGGGCCGTTCCCATATAGCGGGCCATCTGTTCATGAGTCAGCCGGATGACATCGCTCTTCCGCTTTTCGCTCTCCTCAAGCAGGAAGATGGCGAAGCGGCGGTCAGCTGAGAGGAAGAGCACCTGCTGCAGCTTCCAGAGCATGTCTGACAGGCGCTTCGAGGCAAGCTCGTAGGCAAAGCAGCGCACGTAGATGTTTCCCTCTGACAGCTTGCGGAAGGCAGAGGCATCCGTAAGCAGCACCTCAGTGTCCTCCTCTGCATCGATGTAGACATCAAACGTCACGGCATCGAGCGTGCAGGCAGCTGACAGGATGCCGATGTCATCGGCAAACAGACGGTAGAGCGTCACATCGCGGCCGTCCTCCGACAGCGTGTAGACGCGCAGCTGGCCTCTCTTGATCAGCATGACGCCGATGCAGTCGAATGGCCCGCGATGGACCTGCGTGCCGCGCTTGTAGCGGACAGCATGCGTGTGGGTGTTCAGGAGCTCTCTCTCTCGGTCAGAGAGCTGCGGCCAGAAGCCGAAATGGCGGATGAAGAGGTCTGTCACGCTCTTCTTCCCTTGTTCGAGACTCTGTTCCAAGTTACATCACCTTCTCCAGATAGTAAAAGATCACATAGCAAAAGAGAGCCTCAACAAAGGCTCTCTTTCTTTTTACGGTCTGTCCTTGAAGGACGCGCGGATCTTAGCGAAAAAGCTGGCTGACCGAGCGGTGGCTCTGGATGCGCATCATGACATCGCCGAGTGCGTCGGCAAGCGACAGGACGACGAACTTGTCGGACTGCTTCTCCGGCGGCAGCGGGATCGTATCCGTGATGACGAGCTTCTCGATTGGGGACTCGTTGATGCGCTGGACAGCCGGGTCCGAGAGGATGGCATGCGAGCACGAAGCAAAGATGCGCTTTGCACCGCGCTTCTCGAGGGCACGGGCGCCTTCGCAGAGGGAGCCTGCCGTATCGACAATATCGTCGATGATGACGGCCGTCTTGCCCTCGACATCGCCGATGAGGTTCATGACCTCTGCGCAGCCCGGTTTCGGACGGCGCTTCTCGATGATGGCAATCGGTGCCTGCAGGTGGTCAGCGAGAATGCGCGCACGCGTGACACCGCCGAGGTCCGGGGAGACGACGACGACATCGTCGAACTTCTGTGCGCGGAAGTAGTTCGCGATGACCGGAGCTGCCGCCAGGTGATCGACCGGAATGTCAAAGAAGCCCTGGATCTGGCCAGCATGGAGGTCAACGGTCACGACACGGGTCACACCGGCCGTCGTCATGAGGTTGGCGACGAGCTTTGCCGAGATTGGCTCGCGGCCACGCGTCTTGCGGTCCTGACGTGCATAGGCGTAATACGGGACGACAGCCGTGATGCTGTGTGCCGAAGCGCGCTTGCAGGCATCTGCCATTATCAAGAGCTCCATGAGGTTGTCGTTGACGGGATAAGACGTCGGCTGGATGATGAAGATATCCTTGCCGCGGATGCTCTCACTGATCATGACCTGCGTCTCACCATTGTTGAAATGACCGACATATGCATCACAGAGGTTGACGCCGATGTGGTCGGCAATCTTCTTTGCAAGATCCGGGTTTGCATTACCGGTCAGGATGCATAAGTTAGCAGTGTCTAAAGCCATTTTGATAAAATCCTCCAAATCCTTACACCTAAATTATTGCTCGAAGAGGACGGGCTCCGCCCATTCGTCTCTCCTTACAGTATATCACAGGATGTGCAAAAAGGACATATTTCCTTTTATTTTACTTATTTTATTTTACGCGTGCTCACTCGTCGCGCTTGTCATGCCAGCTCTCAATGACCGTCTGGCGGGCGCGCGCAATCGAGAGCTTGCCCTTCGGTGCCGTCTTCGTGATGGTCGAGCCAGCTGCGATGTAGGCATCATCCTCGATCGTCACAGGAGCGACGAGGTTGGAGTTGCAGCCGACGAAGGCATTGTTGCCGATCTTCGTGCGGTGCTTAGCCTTGCCGTCGTAGTTGACCGTGATTGTGCCGCAGCCCATGTTGACATTCTCGCCCATGTCGCAGTCGCCGATGTAAGAGAGATGCGGCAGTTTCGAGCCCTTGCCGATGTTCGAATTCTTGACTTCGATGAAGTTGTCGATCTTGACGCCTTCAAAGAGGTGCGTGTTCGGGCGCAGGTGGACGAACTGGCCGAGCTTGACATCGTCATCGATCTGGCACTCGTGCGCGTAGATGAACTGGCCTGTCACGCGGTTGCCGCACTTGACATCCTGGAAGCGGACATTCGGGCCGATCTCGCATTCCTCACCGATGACCGTGCCATGCTCGAGCCACGTCATCGGGTAGATGATGGTATCGCGGCCTACCTTGACATCATCGTCGATGTACGTCGTCGCAGGATCCATGATCGTGACGCCCTCGCTCATGAGCTCCTCGTTCTTGCGGCGGCGCAGGATCTTCTCGGCACCGGCGAGCTGCAGGCGCGAGTTGATGCCGAGCGTGTCCTCGTAGTCATCAGCGGCGACAGCCCAGATCTTCTCGCCCTTCTTCTTGAGGATCTCGAGCACATCCGGCAGGTAGTACTCACCCTGCGCGTTGTCGTTCGTGACGTGAGAGAGCGCCTCGAAGAGGTCCTTGGCCGCAAAGCAGTAGATGCCCGAGTTGACCTCGCGGACCTCGCGCTCCTCTGCCGTCGCATCCTTGTGCTCGACAATCTTCTCGACAGAGCCGTCTGCCGAGCGGATGATGCGGCCATAGCCCGTCGCATCCGGCATGATGGCCGTGAGGACCGTCGCCTTTGCCTCGGCTGCCACATGCTCGTCGTAGAGCTTCTTGAGCAGCGCGCCCGTCAAAAGAGGCGTGTCGCCGCAGAGCACCATGACCGTGCCCGTCTCATCCTTCAGCAGGTCTTTCGTCTGCAGGACGGCATGGCCCGTGCCGAGCTGCTCCGTCTGCGTGACGAACTCAGCCTGGTCGCCGATGGCCTCGCGGACCATCTCGCCGCCAAAGCCCGTCACGACGATGTTGCGCTTCGCACCGGCAGCTTTAGCTGCATCGATGACATGCTGCAGCATCGTCTTGCCTCCCGCCTTGTGCAGGACCTTCGGCAGCTTCGACTTCATGCGCGTGCCCTTGCCGGCCGCTAGGATGACGGTTACTAAATCTGACATACTATCGTTCTCCCATCTCTTATTCATATAACATGTATCTCATGCGTCCTGCTTGGACGGATGCGCTTTCTTCTTCTTTGAGCCTTTCGCAGCAGCCTTGCGACTCGTCGCGATATCCATCGCCTTCAGCAGCGTCTTCTCGGAGTTCTCCATATGGTGCTCCGCTGCCTTGCTCGCGCCGCGCTCATCGCCGTTGGCGATGGCCTCGACAATCTCGCGGTGCTCATCGAGCGTCGCCTCAAGGCGGCCCGGATACGACATCGACAGCGTGCGGAAACGAGTGAGCTGGTCGCGCAGGTTCGAGATGATGCCGACGAGGCGGTTGTTGCGCGCCGCATGATAGAGCAGGTCGTGGAACTCGATGTCCGTCTCGACGATCTTCTCCATCGCCGCTTCGTGGTCGTCGCCCTCCTCGTACTCCTTGATGTAGCCGCCGATGATGACGAGCAGGCGCTGCAGGTGCTCGAGCTCATCTTCTGTGATATGCTCTGCAGCCAGGCTGTTCGAGAGGGATTCGAGTGCCGTGCGGATCTCGAAGATCTCATTGATGTCACGGATTGACATATCCGCAACGTACGTGCCGCGTCGCGGCATCATGACGACGTATCCCTCGAGCTCCAGCTTGCGGATTGCCTCTCGTACCGGCGTGCGGCTCACGCCAAGTTCTTCTGCAAGCTTGATTTCCATGATGCGCTCGCCAGGCTTGAGGACGCCCTTGCGGATCGCCTCGCGCAGCGATTCGCAGACCACCTCGCGCAATGGCTGGTAGCTATCTAATTTGATTGGAGACAATCTCTGTTCCATGTGCTTCCCTCAATTCTCATCGTGATTTTTATCTGCCGTCTGGCAGACGAAGATATCCGCGTCCGTACGCTCTTCCAGGTAAGCCGCTGCAGACTGTGCCTCGCCCTCTGACGAAAAGAGCCCGAATACAGTCGGGCCGCTGCCAGACATCATGCTTGCCAGTGCGCCCTTCTCCATCATCCAGGCCTTATACTGCGCAATGACCGGATACTGCTTTATAGTAACACGTTCAAGAACATTGCACAATAAGGAGGCAATGCCTTCCCGGTCATGGCCAGCGATTTTCTCGCGGATGGCCGCATTGTCGGGGTGGACCTCTGTGCCCTGCTCATCGTAGTTCCGGTAAGCCCAGGCCGTGGAAACGGATATCTTAGGCTTTGCAAGCACGACCCAGAACGGCGGCACCGGGCTCAGTGCTTCCAGGACCTCGCCCCTCCCCGTCGCCATCATCGTGCCGCCCATGATGCAGAACGGGATATCGGATCCGAGCTTCGCACCGTACGCACAGAGCTCTTCCTGTGTCAGGCCGAGATGATAGAGTGCATTGACGCCGCGCAGCACAGCAGCTGCATCCGCGCTGCCGCCCGCAAGGCCTGCCGCAATCGGGATGCGCTTCGTGAGCTCAATGCGCACGCCGCCCGGAGTTTCTTCGCCGCCGAGCAGCAGTTGCGCCGCCCGCCAGGCCAGATTCCGCTCATCAGCCTCGAGGCCCGGCACGTCGAGCACGAGCTCGATGCCGCGCGGGATCTTCGAGAGCTTCACCGTGTCGTGCAGTCCGATGGACTGCATGACCATCGCGACCTCGTGATAGCCATCCGGCCGCTTGCCCAAGATGTCCAGTGTCAGGTTGATCTTGGCATTTCCGTCTACGATAATCGAATCATCGGTAATCAAATCGTCCCCTCCTATCATCATGTCAGCGGTCCAGCGGGAAATCGCGCTGCCCTGCAAAGTGCGGCACGAGTTCCAGCGCGCCCTGCGGGCAGTGCAGTACACAGAGATTGCACCCTGTGCAGGATGCCCCCGCAAAGTGCAGGGCCGCATGCTCGCCGCGCTCCAGCACGACTGCCCCTGTCGGGCAGACGACGGTGCAGAGGCCACAGGCCGTGCAGCCGTCTCGCAGCGCCAGCCCACAGAACAGCTCGCATGCTTCTGCCTGCTGCTCCCGCAGCCAGGCCGAAGCATCGAAGCGGAAGCTCCGCTCGATCTGCGCTTCTGCTATTTCCTGCAGCTCCTCGGCCGTCGAGTGGAACAGAGCTTGGAAAAAGCTGCGCCGTTCGACCTTCCGCGGCTTTTTCGGCTGCGGCGGTGCCGGCTTGACGTGGACGAGCGCAATCGTCTTCTTTCCCGCCCGCGCGAGTGCATCGTTGCAGGCCGTGACTTCCTGCTGAAGCCAGGCAAAGACGGCCGGACGGCACGATTCACAACGTGAGATGTCGAGGCTCAGCGGGCGCTTTGTCGCCAAGCTCCAGAGCAGCCGGCGGTCGAGGAAGCCGAGGCAGTGCACGCCGCCGGGGCTGGCCTTGCCGCACATGAGGACCTGTGGCGTGAGCGCCATCGTCTTCTTGAGGGCCTCCGCGTAGTCCTCCGGCGCCTCAATGGCCGCCGCGGGACAGACGGCAGTGCAGAGGCCGCAGCCGTCGCAGGCTTCTTGGTCCACAGCGTGACTGGTAATGGCCCGCTGCGGGCAGATCTCCTCGCAGCGATGACAGTCCGCCTTGCCGTCGCGCACGAGGCAGCGGCCCAGGTCGATACTTCGTTTCTCCACGATACTTCTCTCCTATCATATAGTGTATTTATTATACCACATCTACGTTTCTCATGCGATTTTTCTACGGAATCCAATCCCCATTACTGCGATAATTATTTTCTTTTACGATTCAATATAATTTTTCTTGTCTCTCCTGCCGTTTTAGGCTATAATGGAATCATAAATAGAATGCATCACGATGCACTAATAAAAAAGGAGGGCAACATTCATGGATGCACTGATCCTATCCCGATGGCAATTCGCCATCACAACTGTCTACCATTTTCTCTTTGTCCCCGTAACACTCGGGCTCTCGATCTTCGTCGCACTGCTCGAGACGTGCTACGTCCGCACAAAGCGCCCGGCCTGGAAAGAGACTAGCCGCAAGCTCGTCCGCTTCTTCGGGACGCTCTTCATCATCAATTTCTCGATGGGCGTCGTGACCGGTATCGTGCAGGAGTTCCACTTCGGCATGAACTGGTCCGAATATTCCCGCTTCATGGGCGATATCTTCGGCGCGCCGCTCGCGCTCGAGGCACTCACGGCCTTCTTCCTCGAGTCAACCTTTCTCGGCATCTGGATCTTCGGCTGGGATAAGCTCTCGGAGCGCCTCCACTGCCTCTGCATCTGGATTGTCGCCTTCGCGAGCAACCTCTCGGCCTTCTGGATTCTCGTCGCGAACTCCTTCATGCAGCATCCGGTCGGCTTTGTCATCCACAACGGCCGCGCAGAGATGACGGACTTCTTCGCGCTCGTCACGAATCCGTACGTCATCGGCGAGTATACGCACACGCTGTTCTCCGCCATCGCAACGGCCGGCTTCCTCGTCATGGCTGTCTCGGCCTGGAAGGTCCTGCACGACGAGGCCTCGCGCCGCGCCTTCACGCAGACACTCAAGGCAGGTGCCGTCTTCATGCTCTTTGGTCTCTTTGCCACGATGGGCAGCGGCCACCTGCAAGCGCAGTACATCGCACAGGTCAACCCGATGAAGCTCTCCTCGGTCGAGGCGCTCTGGGAGACGGAAGACCCGGCGCCGTTTGCCATCGTCGCCGACATCGATGAAGATGCACACAAGAACAACTTCGAGCTCACCGTGCCCGGCGCCTTCTCCTTCATGCTCTACAACACGCCGTCTGGCGCCGTGCCGGGCATCAACCAGATCCAGAAGGACTACTCGGAGAAATACGGTCCCGATGAATACCGTCCAGATGTCACCGGCCTTTTCTGGAGCTTCCGCATCATGATTGCTCTCGGAGGCCTCATGATCCTCCTCGGCCTCGCTGCCGCTTACTTCGGCTTCACGAACCGCCCATTGGCCTGCCCGTACTTCCTCAAGGCACTGCCGTGGCTGCTGCCGCTGCCGTACCTCGCCAACAGCGTAGGCTGGTACGTCGCAGAGGCTGGCCGCCAGCCCTGGATCGTGTTTGGCCTGCAGAAGACGAGCGATGCCGTCTCACCGAACCTCACGGGCGCAGATGTCTGGCTGACGATGGCCGGCTTCACGCTCCTCTACCTCGTACTCGCCATCGCTGCCCTCTGGGTTGCTATGCGTTTTATCAAGAAGACACACATCTCCTTTGAAGAAGGGAGGAATGCATGATGGATCTCAACATTCTCTGGTTCATCCTCATCACGGTACTCTTCACGGGCTTCTTCTTCCTCGAGGGCTTCGACTACGGCGTCGGCGGCATCCTGCCCGTCCTCTCCTCCGATGAGAAGGAGCGCGGCGAAGTCCTGCGCACGATCACGCCGGTCTGGGACGGCAACGAAGTCTGGATGATCACGGCGGGCGGTGCGCTCTTCGCGGCCTTCCCGCACGTCTACGCCACGATGTTCTCGGCGTTTTACCTCGCGCTCTTCCTCATGCTCGTCGCGCTCATCCTGCGCGGCGTTGCTTTCGACCTGCGCGGCCGCCAGCAGAGTGCCTGCTGGCAGCGCTTCTGGGATGGCGCCATCTGCTTCGGCAGCATCGTGCCCGCCTTCCTCTGGGGCGTCGCCGTCACGAATCTCATCGCCGGCATCCCGATCAACGAGAAGATGATCTACACAGGCGGTTTCTTTGACCTGCTGACGCCGTACACAATTGTCGGCGGCCTCGCCTTCCTCTTCGTCTTCCTGTTCCACGGCACGGCATTCCTCACGCTGCGCCTCGCGAAGAGCAGCCTGATCATGCGTTGCCAGCAGCTCGCCTTGAAGACGGGCGTCACTGCGGCCATCTTCTTCGTTCTCTGCATGGCGATGACGCTGACGTACACGGACCTCTTCACAAAGCCGCTGGCTGCTGTCGCCCTCGTCGGCGCTGCGCTCTTCTTCGTCATGGCCATCCTGAGCATGAAGCTCGCCAAGGGCAAGGCCAGCTTCCTCCTGAGCACAGCTGCCATCGTCGCGACGACCGTCGCTTTCTTCGCGGGCCTCTTCCCGCGCCTCATGGTCTCGAGCCTCAACCCGGACTGGAGCCTGACGATCACGAATGCCGCCTCGAGCCCCTATACGCTCTCCGTCATGACGGTCGCAGCGGCCATCTTCGTGCCGATTGTCCTGATCTACCAGAGCTGGTCCTACTACATCTTCCGCAAGCGCGTCACGCCTAAGGATGCAGAAGAACATTATTGAGGAACGGATACCTACTACCATGAATATGAAGCAGACCTTTCTCTACAGAGCCCTGCAACGCGAAAAGGGCGTGCGGCGGCAGCTGTTCCTGACGGAGCTCCTGCGCGCACTCGCCATCCTCGGCGCCTGCGGGACGGCCAGCCTGGCCACCAGCCAGGTCTTTCTCGAGAAGGGGAGCCTCAGCACGACAGCACCAGTTCTCCTGGTGCTGTTTCTTATGCTCGGCTCCCTCCACCTCCTCAGCCTGCGGCAGGCACATCTGCTGCAGGCGCTCTCAGATGGCGCGCGCGCGAGCGTCCGCCAGAAGCTCCACCTGCACCTCCTCTCACGCCAGGGGCAGACAGACCGCACGCTGACGCGCCGGCTATTGCCGCTGGCACTCGAGAGCACGGATGCACTCGACGCCTGGTTCACGAAAGTCCTGCCCGTCGTACTCGGCATCGCCGTCGCCATGCCCTGCCTTCTCGCAGCCGCGCTCTTCATTGACCCGATGACGGGCCTCTTGATGCTCGTGACGGTCCCGATCGCGCCGTTCCTGCTCTACCTCATCGGGCGCGTGACGCGCGAGGCGAGCGAGGAGCAGTGGCGCGAGATGAACCGCTTCTCGGCAGGACTCGCGGAGATCCTGCGCGCCCTGCCGACACTCAAGCTCTTCTCGCGGGAGCAGGCGGAGCGCGAGCGCGTCAGAGGTCTAAGCCGCGACTTTGCAAGAGCCGCTCTGCGCGTGCTTCAGCTCTCCTTCGTCTCGGCTTTCGCCCTCGAGCTCATCACGACGCTCTCCATTGCCATCATCGCCGTCAGCATCGGCCTGCGACTGCTCTACGGACAGCTGACATTCACGGCGGCCTTCTTCGTGCTGCTCTTGACGCCGGAATTCTACCAGCCGCTACGCCTCTCCGGCACGGCTTTCCACAGCGGCATGACAGCCTTCACCGCTGAATCTGCCCTGTCGGAAGTCGCCTCGAACGCATCAACACCAAGAGGAGTTCCAGGCGCGCCCCCCTTCCCCGATACCTCTGCGCCCCTCACTGTGCAGGCTCTCTCCTTCCGCTATCCGGGCAGCCCGCTGCCGCTGCTCGACTGCGTATCGTTCGCCGTCGCAAAAGGCAGCCTGACGGTGCTCTCGGGGCCGAGCGGCTGCGGCAAGACGACGCTCATGCGCCTGCTCGCAGGGCTACTGGTACCGGAATCCGGAACCATCCTGCGTTCCGAAACCATGCCTTGCAGCTATGTGCCGCAGGAGCCACATCTCTTCAACGCGACGCTCTTGGAGAACATCACGCTGTTCCACTCGGGTTTCCGCGAGGACGATGTGCGGGCGGCACTTGAGCATCTCTCCCTCGACAGCTGGCTGGCCGCTCTGCCGCAGGGACTCGCGACGCCTCTTGGCGAGGGCGGCCAGAGCCTCTCGCAGGGCCAGCGCAAGCGCCTCGGCCTCGCGCGCGCCCTCGTACAGGGACGGCCGCTCATCCTGCTCGACGAGCCGACTGCCGCACTCGACGAGGCGACCGCCTCGACCATACGCGAGGTCCTGCTCTCCCTGCGCGGCACGCACACGCTGTTTGTCATCAGCCACGACGAGCAGCTGCAGGCCGCAGCAGACCATCTGCTGACCTTTGACGCAATCACGATGAAAGGAGGTACTGCCGTATGAGGAAGCTCCTTCGCCTGACCTCAGCCGCCGAATTCCTGCCCGTATTGCTCGTGAGCCTCATGGCACTCTTCACGGGGCTCGCGCTGCTCGGCGCTTCGGCCTGGCTCGTCGCCTCCGCGGCCCTGATGCCGCCCCTCTACACGCTGGCACTCGGCATCACCACCGTGCGTGCCTGCGGCATCGGCCGCGCCGTCTTCCGCTACGGCGAGCGCTACCTCTCGCACCGCATGGCCTTCCGCATCCTGACAGAGATCCGCCTCTCCTTCTACGACGCAGCCGCGCGATGCCTGCCGCTGCGCAGCGGGCCCGCGCGCCAGGGCGAATTCCTGCACGACCTCATGGCCGGAGCTGACGACCTGCGCGACTTCTACGTCCGCGCGCTGCTGCCCATCACGACCATCGCCACCATCACCGCACTCACCACCTGGCTGCTCGCAAGAGTGCTCGGCCCCTTCGCCCTGCTCCTGCCCGTTCTCGGCCTCGTGCGCCTGCGTCTCGCCATTCTCGGCCGCCATACAGATGAACGCGAGCGACGCGCGCGCGATGCAGCCTACCGTAGCGCTCTGCTCGATGCAGCAGGCGGCGCCGACGAGCTGATCTGCGCAGGGGCCGGACCTGCCGCGCAGCGCCTTGCCGCCCCGGCAAACCGGCTGCTCGCGGGCGACCTGCGCCTTGCCCAAGGCGATGCGCGGCGCGACGCGATGGCAAATCTCCTCGATGCCGCCGCCCTGCTCGTCCTTTTTGCGCTCCTGATCTGCCGCGTGACGGCAGACGAGCTCAGCGGCATCGACCTCTGTGTCTGGTTCCTCGTCCTCCAAGCCCTGCTCGCTGAGTTCCGCAATCTGCCAGAAGACGTGCGCCAGTGGCGCCGCAGCCTCGCCGCCGCCAGTTTCCTGCCGGACAGGCCAGCAGGCAGAGAGACACATCCTGCAGCAACAAACCTAGGCAAGTCCCCCCTGCCGGACAGCACGCCACTCCTTGAAGCGCAAGATATTTCCTTCTCTTACCGGCAGGGACAGGGCATCCTCCAATATCTCTCCTTCCAAATTGCGCGCGGCCAGCACACGGCCATCGTCGGTGCGAGCGGCGCGGGTAAGACGACACTCTCAAGACTCCTGATTGGCGTCTGGCCGCCCGACAGCGGCACACTGCTCCTAAAAGGACAGCCCTATGCCAGCCTTCCCGCCTCCGCCATCCATCAGGCCATCGCCGCCCTGCCCCAGGGCAGTGTGCTGCTCTCCGGCTCCATCCGCGAGAATTTCGAGCGATACCGGCCGGAATGCTCCAGAGAGGATATGCATGAGGCGCTCGCAGACGCCCAGCTCAGCGAAGTCATCGCCGCGCTTCCAGATGGCATTGACACGCCGCTCGGAGAGGATGCCTGCAACCTCTCCGGCGGCCAGCGCAGCCGCCTGCTCACAGCGCTCGCCATCGCCGGCAATGAGCCCCTCGTCCTGCTCGACGAGCCGACCTGCGGACTCGATGCGAAGACAGCTGCAGCCCTTATCGATGCTCTATTCCAGAGAGTCCATAAGACTGGCCAGACCTTGCTCGTCATCACCCATGAAAACGATATCCTCAAGAACTTCTCCCAAGTCCTTGAACTGCGGAAATAGCAGCGCGCACTGAGCGCGGACAAAAAGAAGCCTTGCCTACATCAGCCGGCAAGGCTTCTTTTGATATAACGCATCATTTCATCTCGTTATCGTAGTCGTGGCCCTGCACCATGCGGTGCGCTCTCGGCTGGAACGCGGGATTGATGACACTCTTCCTGGGATCATACTCCGGCGTGCGGATATCCAGGAGGTCGAGCAGTGTGTGGATGAAGTCATCCGTCATGTACGGACGGTTGACGGCCGCCCGGAGCGCCTGCCACTTCTCCGGATGGTGTGCCTTGTAGGCAGGCGATGCCCAGAAAATCATCGGCACCTCGAGCGTCTCCTTCGTCGGGTGCTCCTCGACATGGCCCGAGAACGTGCTGCCGCGGTCGTAGAGCGCCTCGCCGTGATCGGGGATGTAGACGACGATCGCATCCTTATCGGCAAATTTGCCCATCAGGCTCGTGACGACAAAGTCATTGTAGTAGAGCGCATTCTCATACTGCGCGATTTCCGTGCGCTTTTCCTGAGACAGCTCATCCTGCGGCGGCGGCACATCATCGGCCGTGAATTTCGAGAAGATGTAGGGGAAGCGCATGTAGTAGAGCCCATGGCCGCCCATCAGGTGAATCAGGTAGAAATTCTTGGGTGCAGGCGACTGCAGGGCCTCGTCGACGAGCGGGAACAGTGCCTCATCGTAGATGCCGCTGTCCTCATGCGACTCACGCAGGCGCGTGAAGCGGCTGTAATCACTGCGGCCCGCAAAAAGCTGCGCGACATTGCCCCAGATGCCCGAACTCTCCTGATTCGAGAGCCAGTACGTCCGGTAGCCTGCCGCCTTCATCGTGTCGATCATGTTGTTGTAGGCGTACCACGGTTTCGAGGAATCCATGTCCGCAAACGTCAAGAGCTTGCGGAGCACGGCGACCGTCGCAGACTCCGGCGAGATGGTGTCGCGGAAGACGGCGAGCTCCCCTTTCTCATTGAGCGCATCGAGATTCGGCGTGTTCTCCAAGGGATAGCCATAGAGGTGCATGCGGTCGCGCGTTGTCGACTCACCGAGGATGAAGACGACGTACGGCGTATCGCTGTGGTTCTCCGCAATCTCGACATCCGCTGCGGCCTCATCCTTGAGCTTCTCAAACGCGCGGATATTCTCGACCGACGTCGTCGCCGCCCGTCCGACGCGCACAGCAGGCACATCGAGCGAATCATTGATGATGAACGAGTAGTAGCGCGTCAACAGGATGCCGCCCGCAGCCAGTGAAGCGACAACGACGAGCGGGATGGCAAGCGACAAGCGGTGGCGTGACAGGAAAGGGATCCGCACCGCGCCGAGCCTGCGGTAGGCAAAGACACCCGCCACGACGAGCAAGACAGCAGCTGCCACGCCCTTCCAGCCCACGTACATGCGGACGAACTCTCCCGCCTCGCGCGGATTCGTCTGCAGCACCGCTGTCACGATACCCGCGCCGATGAGCGAGCTGTACTGCACGATGGAGAAGAACTCCACGCCGCCGAGCAGCAGCGAGACGAAGAACGACGCCGCAAACAGCAGGCGCCGCAGCCTGCGCACGGGGATAAAGCCCAAGATGAGGATGTAGAGCAGCACCCCGCCGAGCAGGAAGACAGCATCCGCCGCGAGCACGCCGAGCTGCTCCCCCTTGTACATGTGGATGTTGAGCCACGCGATTGGCGCGAAATTCAGGAGGTACAGCACGAGCAGCAGCCCAGCCTCATGCTCCACCACATGCGTCCCGCGCGCCCAAGCCTTGAGTACGAATCGTTTCAATGCGTTCAAATTCCCAACCTCCAGAAGAAATGGTATAATATAACTATTATACACGAATCAGGAGGATTTTTCATGACACAAGATACATTCCATAAGCTCGTCCACCTCGTGATGGACTCCCCCGCCCATCCGCCCGAGAAACTCTTCATCGGCGGCATGGACAGCTGGCACGCCCGCGCGCGTCTCGCCCACTTCCTCGCCATGAAGGGCATCGACAAGACGGATGAAGCACTCGAGCTCTTCCATAGTGTCGTCGAAGCCGACATCGACGAGGAGAAGGCTGAGGACGTCGAGGAAAAGGTCTTCGCCCTGCAGCGCTTGAGCTCCCTCGAGAAAGAGCTCGGCAAATTCGACGAAAGCCTGCGCCACATCGACATGGCCATCGAGCTGGCTGAGTCGACCGACTTTCTCTACAAGTACATCCTGCGCGGCGAGCTCTGGGCGGACCGCTGGAATCTCATGCACAAGATGAAGATGACCCAGGAGGCCGAAGCAGAGGTCGACGAGCGCATCGAGGCTTACAAAGACATCCCCGTCCACCACAACAGCTACCTCTACTACGGCTACCGCTTCAAGGCCCAGCTCTCCGCCGAGCGCGGCGTCACACTCGTGGCAAAAGACTACATGCACATGGCACTCCACGCGATGGAAATCCCAAAGGAATATGAGGCAGGACTCGAAAAGGCCTTCTCCGCCACCCACGACAACGCCTCGTGGATCCTCACAGAAGTCGACAAAGCAACGCCAAATCCAGATAACCTGCACTGGGATATTTGAAAAATGCGCGGGCATGCCGACGGAGGGGAAAGACATTTCGGCTTCGTCGCTCCGTTAAATGTGGAGCAGATGTGCGTAGGCGGAGGGGGCTATATTTCGGCTTCGTCGCTCCGCTAAATGAGCCCTATGACAGGATATCCTTTTGATGCAGTTTCGCCGCCTGCCGCGGCGTTCTCACATCGCATTTCTATGCTAAAGAGTGTCAGGGCTCAGCTCTGCGGGCTATCGCTGCGCTCCTGCAGGCGAAATACAGCCCCCTCCTGAAGATACGCCCTACGACGAAGCCTCTCTCCCGCTACGTTCCTGCGAATAAAAGCCTCGACCGTTCATCAATGATACGACGAACAATCGAGGCTTTTTACAACCGTACCTTGGCCCGCGGGGCTGGGGAGCATCGATGGGGCTACGTCAGGGGATAGCTGGGCATTAGCGGAGCGTTGGCGGGCTGCGTCAAGAAAGGATTTTTTGCCCACTAGAACCCTTGCAAAAGAGCGTCGTCCAAGCGAAGCGCGTTTAGCTCTTTTGTAAGGCTGCATTAAAAGGCAAAAAATCCTTTCAGCAGACCGTCATCGCGTAGTGTTGACCGGCTATCCCCGGCCTCGTTTAGCAGTGCACCGTGGCGAAGTGTTGCCAGTCTCTCCCCGGCCCTGCTCTACATACCCCCTTGACTCTGCCATAATTGTAGTGTTTACTATGGAGTCAAGGGGGTATTTTTGTGACCAAGAACATGACAACCGGCAACGTCGCGAAGAACATCGTGTATTTCTCGCTGCCATACTTCTTCTCGTATTTCCTGCAGACGCTCTATGGCATGGCCGACCTCTTCATCATCGGCCAGTTCGAGGGAGCGGCAAGCATCACGGCTGTTTCGATTGGCAGTCAGGTCATGCACATGCTGACCGTCATGATCGTGGGGCTCGCGATGGGCACGACGGTCACGATTGCACAGGCTGTCGGCGCGGAGGACCACCTGCGCATCCGCAAGGCCATTGGCACGACGGCTGTGCTGTTCTTCGGCGTCTCACTCGTGCTGGCCGTGCTGCTGGTCGCGCTGCGCGGCGGAATCACCAGCGCTATGGAAACACCGATAGAGGCTGTATCTGGCACACAGTCGTATCTCCTCATCTGCTTCCTCGGCATCCCGCTCATCACCGCCTACAACATCATCGCATCCATCTTCCGCGGCCTCGGCGACGCCAAGAGTCCGATGTACTTCGTCGCAGTGGCCTGCCTCTGCAACATCGCACTCGACTACCTCTTCATGGGCGCCATGGCGATGGGCCCGAGCGGCGCGGCCTGGGGCACCGTCATCTCACAGGCCATCAGCGTCGTGCTCGCCCTCGCCTACGTGAAGAGCGGCCGGGCAGGCATTGCACTCACACGACAAGACTTCCGCCCGGAACGTCCCGTGCTGCGGCGCCTCCTGCGCATCGGCGTGCCGATCTCGCTGCAGGACGGTTTCATCCAGGTCGCCTTCCTCGTCATCACTGTCATCGCGAATATGCGCGGCCTGACTGACACCGCTGCCGTCGGCATCGTCGAGAAAATCATCAGCTTCATCTTCCTCGTGCCCTCGTCAATGCTCTCGACCGTCTCGGCGCTCGGCGCGCAGAACATCGGCGCGGGCAAAGTCGGCCGCGCACAGCAGGCCCTGCGCTATGCACTCGCGATGACCGTCGGCTTCGGTATCACAGTCTCCATCCTCACGCAGTACGCCGCCTACGACATCGTCGCGCTCTTCACCTACGATGCAGCCGTCATCGTGGCAGGCGAGGCATACCTGCAGGGCTACATCTTCGACTGCATCTTCGCGGGCATCCACTTCTGCTTCAGCGGCTACTTCTGCGCCTGTGGACGCTCCGAGATCTCGTTCCTGCACAACATCGCCTCCATCGTGACAGCCCGCATCCCGCTCGTCTACCTGACCTCCATCTGGTACCCCATGACCCTGTTCCCGATGGGCCTCGCGACGGCAGCAGGCTCCCTCGTCTCCGTCGTCATCTGCATCGGCGCCTTCCTCTACCTTCGCGGCCACGGCAGTCCAGCCTTCGCGAAGAGCGATGCCGCTGCCTGAAGGGGCACGACCTCAGCCCTTTGTCCTGAGATTCCCCACGATCACGCCGAGGAAGATCAGGGCGACGCCGAGCCACTGCACGAGAGCGATGTGCTCGCCGAGGACGAAGAAGGCCATGAGGATGGCCATGGGAAGCTCCGACGAAGTCAGGATGCTGCCGAGCGACGGCCCCGTGTGCGGGATGCCGATAGAAAAGAGAAGCGGCGGCAGTGCAATGCCAAAGATGCCGAGCGGGATGCCGTACGGCGCGACGGCGGCAATGCTGCCCAGGGACAGCAGGAAGGTCGGCGGCATGAAGGCAAAAATCACAGTGGCCGCTCCGACGGACATCAGGGCGCTCTTCAAGACGGGCGGCACCTCACAGCCGACCGTGCCGCTGACGAGCAGGACAAAGGAATAGCTGACGGCCGAAGCCAGTCCCCAGAGCACGCCGCTCGTCAGGGAGATGTTATCCGAACTGCCAACGAGTCCCGCCGCGAGCACTGATCCCGGCAAGAGGATCGCGATGGCCGCGACTTTCTGCCTGTCCGGCAGGCGGCGCGAGAAGACGCAGTCAATCGCCGTGCTGACCCAGACGAACTGGAAGAGCAGGATGATGGCAAACGAAGCCGTGACCGTCTGCAAAGCCGTGTAATAGAACATCGTCGTCAGGCCAATCGGCAGGCCGCAGCAAATGAGCGTCAATACCCGACGGCCATTCAAAGGAAAGCCCCGATGGCGCAGGGCCGCCATCCACAGCAGAAGCATGCCGAAAAAGACCTGCCCGCCACAGACTTCCGCAGGCGTCAGCCCTGCCGCATAGGCAATCTTCACGATTGTCGAGAGGATGCCGTAACTGCATCCCCCGAGAAAGACAAGCAACGCGTATTTCATGTATTCCCTCTCCTTTACCTAACTCTCATTCAACAGAAAAAGCCACGCAGCAGGCGCTGCGTGGCGAAAATGACGCGTGTCAGAAAAATCCACTCTCAGGAACACATCCCGAGTTTTAGATGAAATCACGTATAGGATAACAAAAGATGAGCCAAGATGTCAAGGCCAGCTGTCTTCAAAGAGAGACGACGGCAGGGGATGGCTGCATCTTGCCCTTCTTCTTTGCCCTAGCCAGCAATCACCCCAGCTGATGCTCTGCTGTCAGTCTCAGTTCCCTATCGGCAATCCGGCCAGCGATATCGGGATGGTGTGAGGTCACGATGATCGTCTTGCCCGCATCCTTGAGCGACTGCAGAAACTGCGTCAGCCACGCCTGGCTCTCGGCATCGAGAAAGGTCTCCGGCTCGTCGAGTGTCCAGACCGCCGGATTCATCGTGAAGATGGAGGCGAGCGCCGTGCGCTTCTTCTCGCCGCCCGAGAGAAAGTACGGCGCCTTGTCGCGCAATTTTTCCAGCGAGAAATACGCAATGGCATCCTCCACGCGCTGGTGCACCGCCTCCTCTGGAAGCCCCATCTGCAGCGGGCCGAAGGCCAGCTCCTCCTCTACGCTCGCACAGAAGAGCTGCGCATCCGGATTCTGCCAGACGTAGCCGACGCGCTGATGGAAGTACTTGGAATAGCGATGCTCACGCATCTTCTTCGCCGTGATGGCCGTCCCCTCAAAGGTATACGTGCCGATCTCCGGGAAGACGAGTCCGTTCAAGAGACGCAGCAATGTGGTCTTCCCCGAGCCGTTCGGTCCCGTCAGCAAGACGGCCTCCCCTTTCTTTATCGTAAAGCTGATGTGGCGCAGGACCGGCTCATGGTCGAACGCACAGCAGACATCTTCAAGCGCGATCAAAAGAATCCCTCCAGACGAAGATACAGGAAAGCATACAAGGCAAGCAGGGCGAGCAGTATCAGCCGCCCCAGGAGCGGGCCGCGCCGTCTCTCCCCCGCCATGACGGGGTACTCGCCCGTAAAGCAGCGGCAGCGCATGGCCTCGGCCATCTCGAGCGAGAAGCGCTGCGAACGCTGCATGACAATGCCCATGATGCCAGCCATCGCCCTGTGCTTGCGGGGATTGTGGCCGACAGAGCGCAGCTTCAGCGACGTCAAGAGAAGCGAGGCCTGGTCGCCGAGCAGCACGAGGTAGCGCAGCGTCGTGTCAAGGATGAAGATGACCTCCGGCGGCAGGTGGAAGCGCCGCAGTGCCGCCGTGATCTCATGCCACGAGAAATACTGCTGCAGGAGATTGAGCGCTGTCACGCAGAGGAATGTCTTGAACGGCAGCAGGATTGCCGGGCCCGTGCTCCAGAAGATGAGCGCTGGCAGGATGAGCAACAGGCAGAAAAGGGCGGCTGTCAATGCTCCCATGACGATCTGCCGCAGCTGTGCCCCTGTCAGTGCCGTCATGAGCACGAGCTCCCCTCCGAGCACGGTCCAGAGGAATGCAGGCGTGCGCGCCGTGACGACGGCCAAAAGCAGCAAGATGAGCAGCGCGAGTGCCATGCCAGCCTGGCCGCGATAACGCCTGCCCGCCTGCGCGCGCAGGACCTTGAGCATCTCCATCATGCGCAAAAGGGACCGGGAGATGAATGCATCCCGGTCCTTGTCAGGTCTGTATGATTCTTCTCGCTTTGCCCAATCCGGCAAATCCATCATGAAGAACACCTCAAATCAAAAGTCACTCAGCGCCCCGACAGAGAATCGCCGTAATCTGTGTGTGAAGCGAAGAGCGGTGCCGCCATCTTGAAGAGGATGACGAGCAGTGCCGTGCCGATGAGCGCCGAGAGGATGTAGCCGAAGGCATCCGGCAGCCCTGCAATCGCATAGTCCGGGAACAGCGCGTCAAACGAGAAGCCCTGCTCCATCCCCGCCGGCGTATAGCCGAGCGCCGTGCCGAGGAAGTCCTGGTCCGCGAGTTCCTCCGGATCCCATTCACCCCAGGCCGTTCCTGCCGCGAGCAGTCCGAGCGGCGTGCAGACGATCAGTGCTGCAACCAAACCGTAGAGGGCACGGTTCGTCTTCACGCGGACCGACTGGAAGAGGTCCGGCGACGTCTTGCGCAGGTAGGCAAGCACGGCCGTCGTGAAGACGACCTCCGCGAGTCCAAAGAGAGTCAGATGGCCGATCATCATCGCCGGCACCGAGATCCAGAGCGGATACGGGCAGTAGAGCGCCTGGCCGGCTGCATCCGTAAAGAGCAGCGGCTGAATGCCAAATTCGATGGCCGCCACGAGCGCTGCCGCATTGATGCCGACGTACGCGCCGAGCCCCGCTGCCATGTACTCGCCCGACGAAGCGGTCAGGCGTTTGCGCAGGAACTGGTAGACGGCGTAGCCCGTGAACGGCAGGACAACCGCCATATTGAAGCAGTTCGCGCCAAAGGCCAGGATGCCGCCATCCCCGAAGAAGAGTGCCTGGATGAGCAGAGCCACGCTGACAGACAGGCACGCGGCATACGGGCCGAACAAGATCGCGATCAGCGTGCCGCCGACCGCATGGCCCGTCGTACCGCCCGGCAGCGGCACATTGAACATCATACCGAGGAACGAAAGCGCCGCTGCGATGCCCAGGAGCGGCAGCTTCTCCTGCGGCACATGGCGCCTCACCTTCGAGACGGCCACGAGCCAGACGGGCACCATGGCCGCGCCGAGTACCGCACACGTCGACGGGCTCAGGTAATTCTCTGGAATATGCATGATTTCATCTCCCCTATAAATAAACATGATGATTGATGCTTTCATTATACGTCATCTTCATGAATGCTGTAAGCCTCCCAGGGGGATAGAAATTTCGTTCTACAGCAAACCGGCAAACAAAAAGACCCGGGAATCCGCCCCGAGTCTTCTTGTATCAAAGCCGCTTCTCAGCGGCGAATCTCCAAAATGGTGGAGGTGAGGAGAATCGAACTCCTGTCCGAAATACATCCACATCACAAAGCATTATCGCAATAGCCCGGGAATGCGGGCATCATAGGAGCGGAACTCCAGGATTCAGAGTTCTCCACCACCTGTTTTTACAAAACAGGAAACTGCCGTCTTTATTTAAAACCTCCGGGTTGGCTGACGGTTCGTACTTCCAGAGGGGCTATCTGAGCTAGGCTCAGGCAGCGTAAGCGTATTCAGCTTCGTCAGTTGAATTTAGCGGTCAAGCTTCAGGCATTCATGACCATTGGCCTGCGAACTTCGTGGCTTCAATACCCCGTCGAAACCATTGCACCCCCGATAAGAAATGCTAGAAAAAAGCCGTCTTGAACGGCTTTTTCTCTTATCTTCATATTATAGCCGGTGCAGTCGAAAAATGCAAGTCTTCCTGTGAATTTCTTTTGGCCCCTGCCTCATTCCTGCTCATCCTGATGGATCTCAGCCTGCTGCTGTCGCAGGGCCTCGATGCCGATGCGGAACTCGTCAATGGTCAGCTTGAAGTACGGCAAGGTCTGCAGGGCCTTGTAGACGTCCTGCTGGGACTTAGCAGATTCGAGTTTCTCGCCGATGCCGTCTTCCGTCAGGGCGTGGAGCAGGATGTGCGTGATCTGGTCGAGGGCACGCTGCTCCTCGCTGATGCCCTCTGCCTCATCGTGGCCGTGAATCTCATGGATATCGCTCATTTATGATAACTTCCTTTCTAAATTGCTGATGTTTATTCGATTTTCACTGCCAACGGCCTGCACACAATTGCACCGCGCCCATCATCATAGTATAATGGATGAGGAATATAGATGAAATGAAGAGGTGCTAAGATGGCAGATCGATATTATACGTTACACATTGCAGGCTGCACGCGCAACCTGCCCATCCTCAATGTCACGGACAAACTGGCCATCGCCGGCTTTGTCATGCTCGGCGATGTGGAGCTCACGGACGCCTGTGCGCAGGCGCTGGCCAAGAAGGTGCCGCCCGAGACAGATTACGTGCTGACGGCGGAGACGAAGGGCATCCCGCTCGCGGAGGAACTCGCGCGCGCACTCGGCATGGACCGCTACATCGTCGCGCGCAAGTCGGTCAAGGCGTACATGGAGAACGCGCTCTGGGTCGATGATGTCTCGATCACGACGAAGGGCACGCAGAAACTCTGCCTTGACGGCACGGACATCGAACGCATCAAGGGCAAGAACGTCCTGCTGCTCGACGATGTCATCAGCACGGGCGGCTCGATGAAGGCGCTCGTCGAGCTGACCGAGAAGGCTGGCGGCAAGGTCATCGGCCAGGCATGTGTGCTCGCCGAGGGCAATGCTGCCAAACGCGACGACATCATCTTCCTCGAGCCGCTGCCGCTCTTTGATGCGCAGTGAGCCCTGAATCGCCTAGTTGCATATGAGAAAACCCGCAGTGATGCGGGTTTTCTTTTTATGCGCAGTTATGCGGTTTTACACCAGATGCACCCGATCAGAACTTGACCGAGACGCCGACGCCGACGCCGTTCTCGCGGCTGCCCTCATCCGGCTTGAAGTTGTGGTAGTTGACGTTGAGGTCGACATTGAGCAGCAGGTTCTTGTTGACACCGACCTGCGTCTCATTGAAGTCCTTGCCCGCGACATACGAAGCGTAGGCATCAAAGCCCAGTACCTTCGGCGTGCTCACCGCAACGCCGGCGAAGGCATTATCCTTATCATTCGGGAGGTTCCAGCGGTAGCCGCCGATGACCTTGAGTTCAGAGCCGACGATATCGTACTGCAGGTAGGCATCCTTGTGGTCGCCCTTCTCATCGCGGTCCGCATACTGGAAGCCGACCGTCGCCTTATTCGTCACCTTGTGCTCGATGTAGCTCTCCTTCGTGCCAACGCCGACAGCCGTCTCGTGATTGGCCATCTGGTTGATAGGAGCTGCCATCGCATAGGAAGAGCTGACGAGGAGCAGTGCCGCCGTCAGCAGTGCTGATTTTTTCATGTAGGTCCCTCCAAAATGAAATCCATTCATGTGATAGTCATAATCATACAGGAAAATTCTACATGATTTTTACGAAACTGTCAAATCCGCAGCTCTTTCCGCATCGAAGTGAGCGGTTTACGGCTTCCATGTCGCAGGAGCCTGGCCGTTGCCGAAAAGCTTCTGCATCGCCGCAGTATCCCGATAGGTAGCTGTAGGCGCATCATTTTCCACATTGGCTGATTTGCCGTTGAAGTAATAGACGTTATAGGCATCCCCCTTTTTTTCAATGCGCACGCCTGCCCAGTTGCCCCGGTCCGCCTCATCCAGATCAATGTGGCTTGGATCCAGGCCCGTTGCATTCCAGAGGCCGGTAAATTGCTTGTAGGGCCAGCCATTGACCTCCACGGTTCCATCTCTGCCACCGTTTGCATACGCCTTTATCTTGTCATTCCAGTTGGACTGCAGGTCAAGCTCTACCCATGCCCCCTCGCTTTCAAGACGGATTTTCCTGTTTTGTATGGCACTCTTAAGCCCCTGCTCCAGCTGGCTCTGGGCAAATCTCTGATGTCCTTCCTTCGTATTATCCATCGCATAGGCAATGGTCTTGGATATCTGGAAGTAGGCATCGCTGACGGCCTCGGCCAGCCCGCCCTTGGCAAAGATTGCTGCAGCGATGCCGACGATAAAGGCAAGAATCAGAGCGTATTCGACGATGCCCTGACCTTTTTGGTACCATTTATGATAATGATTCGATTACATCGGTTTCATACATACCACCTATCCACCTATCGTTAACGTAAAACATTCTATGTTATCACCTTCCATTATAGTATGGGGGTAACAGAAAAGCCAGCTAAAAATAGCTGGCTTAAGAGGGAGAATGTATGATTGTAAGGCTCAGAGGCCGAGCAGTGCGTCGAGCTTGGCTTTGTCGAAGCTCACGACGAAGTCCTTGCCGTTGACGGTCGTGACAGGCACGATGAGGTCGCCGGAGATCTTGTAGCATTCGTCGCGGTCGGCATCGCTGAGCTCGATGTTGTGCTCCTCGTAGGCCACACCTCTGGATTTCAGGTATTTTTTGACTTTATCGCACCAGGGGCACTGCGTGATAGAATAGACTTTTACCATGATGATTCCTCCTATACAGAAATAATGACGAGATATTCTTGTTAACCACTTACAGAGATTCGATGTACTTCTCGGCGAGCAGGGCGGCTGTCGTGCCGTCGGCCGCTGCTGTTGTCAGCTGGCGGATTTCCTTCTCTCGCACATCGCCGGCAGCGAAGACGCCGGGAAGATTCGTGCGGCAATCCTCACCGGCGAGGATGCGGCCGCTCTCCGTCATCTTGACCTGTCCCTCGAAGAGGTGGGTGTTCGGCACGACGCCGATGTTGACGAAGATGGCATCGACGGGCAGCTCGCGCTCCTCACCCTTTGCCTTGTCGTAGATGGTGATGCTCGTCAGGCGGCCTTCACCGTGCAGGGCGCGGATTTCCGTCTCGAGCAGCACTTTGACCTTCGGATTGGCGAAGAGCTTGTCCTGCGATGCCTTGTCGGCGCGCAGCTTCGAGCGATGGATGAGGTAGAGCTCCTTGGCATACTTCGTCAGGAAGTTCGCCGCATCGACTGCGGCATTGCCGCCGCCCATGACGGAGATAACCTTGTCCTGATACATGTGGCCGTCGCAGAGCTCACAGTAGTGGACGCCGCGGCCGCTATACTTCGCCTCTTCCTTGAGCGGCAGCTTGCGGCGCTCCATGCCGGAAGTGATGATGACGACCTTGGCCTCGTAGATATAGCTCTGCGTCTCGACAATCTTCGTCTTGCCCATGAGGTCGACGCGCTCGATCATGTCGAACTCATCGACTTCGGCACCAGCTGCTTCGGCCTGCTGTTGGACGGTCGTCATCAGGTCGCTGCCGCTGACCTTTGTAAAGCCCGGGTAATTCTCGATACCGACGGCGTTGGCGATCTGCCCGCCGACGATGGCATTCTCGAGCACGAGCGTCGAGAGATTCGAACGCCCTGCGTAGAGCGCTGCCGTAAGGCCGGCCATGCCGGCACCGATGATGATGACATCTTTTGTCTTGCGTTCCTTCGTCATACTATCCCTCCGTTATCTGTCTTCCGCATGTCGCTGCCGTGCGGAGCGGCTCTCTTGCTTTCTGACCTCAGTATAGCAGATGTTGCGGCCGCCTTCTGTTACTGAGTTACAGTGACAAAAAGATTTCCTGCATCTTGGCTTCCCTTGACTTTTCGCTCCATCTATACTATGATAAAAGCAGTATATAAATACATATTTGTTTACTATGCATTAATCTAGAAAGAGGCGATCTCATGCCCGGAATCAGACCAGCCCCAGGCGAAATCCCACAGAAAGCAATGGCCTACATCCTCCAAGGCCTCTGCACCATCAGCTACGGCGAGATGGTCCTCGTCGCGCAGGACGGCGTCCTCATGCAGGTCGAATGGAGCGAGAAACGGCGCCTCGACTGCTGGCACGACACCGAAGATGCAAAGCCCCCCTACCCCGAGCGCGTCCTCACGGAGCTCGCCGCGCGCATCCGCAAGGAATTCCGCCTGCTGCAGTACGGCAGGCTCGTGCTCGTCATCCGCAAGGGACGCCTCATGCAGATCGAACGCACAGAAAAACAGCGCTTCACCGGCCTTGACGGCGAGGGCATCTGATTCAAGATGTCCTGCCGCAGCCGGGAAGCGCTGCTTTTTTTGTCGCAGGATGCATTCAACGGTCTTCGTGCTTCTCCTTGGTCAGCCAGCGGGACGTGCGGATTTTTTTTATTGTCTCGAGTCGGTCCTGATAGATGTCCTCGATGACGAGCTTGCAGATAACGATGAAGGGCACTGCGAGGAACATGCCGGCCGGGCCGAGCACTTCGCCGCCTAAGATGATGCCGAGGATGATGGCGATTGGATGCAGATTCAGGGACTTGCCGATCAGCGTCGGATAGACGAGATTGTGGTTGACCTGTGTCAAGATCAAGTAGAAGCCTGCCGTCTGGACGGCCACCCACGGGTCGACAGTCGCCGTCAGCAGGATACCGAAGATCGAGGCGACAGTCGGGCCGAGCACCGGCACAAACTCGCTGATGCCGGATACCATCGCGAAGACCGAGGCGTAAGGCAGGCTTCGCGAGGTGTAGTAGAGGAAGACGATGACGGCCGTCAGGCTACAGATGACGAGCTGGCTGCAGATGTACGTGCGCAACGCTGAGAGGATGCGGTTGAAGAGTGCGAGCACACGGCTGTAGTCGCGCTGCGGGAAGAGGCTCGCGAGATAGATCTTGATATCATTGCCGTCCTTGAGCAGGTAGAAGGTGACAAAGATGATGATGACCATGTCGATGAACTTGCTGAAGATCGAGAGCAGGACCGTCAGCGACGATTTCAGCGCATCAATGCTGGCCGCCTTGAGCTCGAGCCAGAACTGCTCGAATTCATCCGTCAGGTAGACATTGTCGTGAATCAGGGGCGCCTGTTGCAGTTTCTCCGTAATCTGCGGGAAATCCGTGACGAACCGCGTGAACGTCGGGATGAATGTACTCGAGACGAGCAGCAGCAGCCCGCCGCAGATGGCGAGAAAGCCAATGAGCACGATTGCCGCCGCGAGCCCGCGGTTCATCCGGGACTCGAGCCGGTCGACGAGCGGCGTCAAGAGCAGCTGTAAGAGCAACGAGATGAAGATGATGAAGGCCAGCTGCGGCAGGAACCAGAACGTCGACAAGAGGATCGTGAACGTCACGCCGAGCAGGATGGACGTCCGATAAGTCTTTAAACGCATAAGAAACTCCTAACCATAGAAGATGTACATAGGATACCTGCCCTGATTATACCACAGAGCGAACAGAAGAGAAAGAAAGGGACTGCCGTGCGGACGGCAGTCCCTTTCTTTCTCAAAAGACGGCCGCCCGCGAGCTTCTTCTGCTGCGCAGGGGCAGTCTTTTCGTGTAGTTCTGGAGTTACTTGATGACCATGACTGGAATCGGGGATTCTTCGACGACTTTCTGGCTGACACTGCCGATCAGTGCGCCCTTGAAGAGGCCGAGGCCGCGGCTGCCCATGATGATGAGGTCACTGTGCTCTTCGGCAGCTACGCGCATGATGGCTTTCGGGATGTTGCCCGTCTCAACGTGCTTGGAGGCCTTGATGTCGTCCGGCAGTTTCTCCCAAATGCGATCGAAGACGATGTGGCTCGGGATGTCTTTGTTGATGTTGCTGGCGACGTAGACGAAATCGAGGTCGGCTTTGCATTTCTCGGCGAAGAAGATTGCCTCATCGACGGCCTTGCAGCCGTTGACGGAACCGTCGACTGGTACTAAGATTTTCTGGATTCTGCCCATATTAACCCCTCCTATGCGAAGATGAATGATTTTCTGATTATATGGAGTATTTCGTTCTCACCTGGTGAAAATCCTGCTTTTCATCTGGCTTTTTCTTGCGCTACGAACATATTTTTTCTATCTCATGGCAGCCTGAAGAATTTTTTTCGAAAAAGGTGTTGACAGGAGTGTGGATTCTTCGTATAATATCTCTTGTGACTACGGGATGTGGCACAGTTTGGTAGCGCGCATCGTTCGGGACGATGAGGCCGCAGGTTCGAATCCTGTCATCCCGACCATTGAATGTTCAAGCCATCTGCTCTTGCGGATGGCTTTTTTCGTATCAGAATTATTTTTGTAAAAAGTGTTGACAAGAGAACGGATTCTTCGTATAATATCTCTTGTGACTACGGGATGTGGCACAGTTTGGTAGCGCGCATCGTTCGGGACGATGAGGCCGCAGGTTCGAATCCTGTCATCCCGACCATTGAATGTTCAAGTCGTCAGCTTTTGCTGGCGGCTTTTTTCGTGCGTGAGGCTGGTTGACATCTCATAAGGGGAAGGGGGATGATTTTCGGCTTCGGCGCTCCGTTAAATGGCCTCCTCGACTTTGCTTTTTCTCTAAGTGACTTCGCCGCCTGACGCGGCGTTCTGACATCGCATTACCTAGCAAGCATCTCTGTCGGCCAGCCCTACGGGCAATCACTCCGCTTCTGCAGGCGAAAACCATCCCCCTTCCCTAGCTACTGCCTACCGGCCAACCATACGGGCAAGCACTTCTGCAGGCAAAATTCCCCACCTCTTTCCTAGGTGCTGCCCTTTCCTCGATGTTCTAGGGCGTGCTTTGCTTCGCTCGCACTCACTTTTTCAGATATGGAAGACCAATAAAAAAGACACGGCATATGGGCCGTGTCTTTTTACCAGTGGGATAAATTGTCTTATTTATCGGTCAGGCGCTCGAGGGCGCGATGGGCGATGTCCGTGCGGTGGAAGGCTCCTTCGAAGGTGATTGCGTTGACGCCTTTGTAGGCTTTGTCGACGGCGTTGCGGATGTCGTCGGCGGTGGCTACGACGCCGAGGACGCGACCGCCGCTCGTCACGATCTTGCCGTCTTTCTCGGCGGTGCCGGCATGGAAGACGAGGGTGCCGAGGGCTTTTGCTTTTTCAAGGCCATCAATCGGGAAGCCTTTCTTGTAGGCTTTCGGGTAGCCGCCGGAGGCGATGACGACGCAGACTGCTGCCCCATCGCTCCATTCGATGTGCTCTTCGTCGAGGGTGCCATCGGCGCAGGCGAGCATGATGTCGACGAGATCGCTCTTGAGGAGCGGCAGGACGACCTGCGTCTCGGGGTCGCCGAAGCGAGCGTTGAACTCGACGACTTTCGGACCTTCTTTTGTGATCATGAGGCCGGCGTAGAGGCAGCCTTTATAGGGCCTGCCTTCTTTTGCCATGGCGGCGATGGTCGGCTTCAAGATGCGCTCGGTGGCAATCTTCACCATCTCGTCGGTCATGACCGGTGCCGGTGCATAGGTGCCCATGCCGCCGGTGTTGGGGCCTTTGTCGCCGTCGTAGGCGCGCTTGTGGTCCTGGGAGCTGACCATCGGGCAGATGGTCTTGCCGTCGGTGAAGGCTAAGAGGGAGGCTTCCTCACCGTCCATGAACTCCTCGATGACGACGCGGCTGCCTGCCTTGCCGAAGGCGGCGTCATCCATGATCTCGTGGACGGCATCGAGTGCCTCGTCGAGTGTCATGGCGACGATGACGCCCTTGCCGGCGGCAAGGCCGTCGGCCTTGATGACGATTGGGGCGCCCTCCTTCTTGATGTAGTCGCGGGCTGCTTCGGCATCGGTGAAGACTTCGTACTTGGCTGTCGGGATGCCGTACTTCTTCATGAGGTTCTTGGAGAAAGACTTGGAGCCCTCGATCTCGGCTGCGAGTTTGCGCGGGCCAAAGGCCTTGATGCCGGCCTTGTTCATGGCATCGACGACGCCATTCGTCAAGGGGACTTCCGGGCCGACGACGACGAGGTCGATGGCCTTCTCCTCGGCGAGCTTGACGAGGGCTTCGTTGTCGCAGATGTCGACGTCTCCGATGCACTCGGCGACATCAGCCATGCCCGGATTGCCCGGCACAGCGTAGAGCTTCGTTGCCTTCGGCGACTGCGCGAGTTTCCAGGCCAGCGTGTGCTCGCGGCCACCGGAACCGATCACTAAGATGTTCATGGTAGTTCCTCCAATATCACGTAAATCACAAAACAGCCTTCTCCCGCAGGCATAGAAACGCCCGCAGGGGAAGGCTCGTATCCTTATTTCTTGAGCTGCTCGGCGAGATAATCCTTGATCATCGTGTCGTAAGCGGCCGTATGGGCAAAGGCCTCCTGTGCGAGCTCCATGCGCGTGCGGTCGTCGACGCAGCCGTTCTTCGCGACCTGCTCGGCAATGGCATCGTAGCGGGCCGGGTTCGTGATGATCGTGACGAACTTGAAGTTCTTGGCTGCAGCGCGGACCATGGCCGGGCCGCCGATGTCGATGTTCTCGATGGCCTCAGCGAGCGTGACGTTCGGCTTGGCAATCGTCTCTTTGAACGGATAGAGGTTGACGGCGACGAGGTCGATGCCCGTGATATGATGCTCCTCCATCTCGCGGACGTGCTCGGGATTGTCGCGGACGGCCAAGATGCCGCCGTGGATGTACGGATTCAGTGTCTTGACGCGGCCATCCATGATCTCCGGGAAACCCGTGACGTCGCTGACATAAGTGACGGGGATACCGGCCTCTTTGATGGCCTTCATCGTGCCGCCCGTCGAGACGATCTCAACGCCTGCTTCGTGGAGCTTGCGGGCGAATTCGACGACGCCCTGTTTATTCGATACGCTGATGAGAGCGCGTTTGATCTTCATGGTGTGTACCTCTTTCTCAGTTTGTTTACATCGTGCATGGGCAGGGGCGAGTTTTTTCGGCTTCGGCGCTTCGCTGAATGGCCTTCTCGCCTCTTTACTTATGGCAAAGGTGGTTCGCCGCCTGACGCGGCGTTCTTACATTGCGGAACATAGCTGGGGATTATCTGTCGGCCAGCCCTTCGGGCAAGCGCTTCGCTTCTGCAGGCGGACACCATCCCCTTCCCTAGCTACTTCTTACACAGCCCCATCCCCAGCATGTTTACTGCTTGGCAGACAGGATGCGCACTTGGCGGCCTTCTACTTTGAGGCGGCCTTCGCAGTAGAGCTGGATGGCTTTCGGGTAGATGATGTGCTCCTGCTCGAGGACGCGGGCACCGAGTGTCTCCTCGGTGTCGTCATCGAGCACAGGCACGGCGGCCTGCAGGATGATGGGGCCGCTGTCGGTCCCTTCGTCGACAAAGTGTACGGTGCAGCCGCTGACTTTGACGCCGTAGGCGAGCACATCGCGGTGCGCGTGTGCGCCCGGGAAGCTCGGCAGCAGGGCCGGGTGGATGTTCATGATGCGGCCTGCGTAGTGGCGCACGAAGTACGGCGTCAGGATGCGCATGAAGCCAGCGAGCACGACGAGAGTGACGCCTGCTTCATCGAGGGCCGCGATCAGGGCCTCCTCAAACGGCTGGCGGCCGTCAAACTGCTTGCGGTCAATGCAGACGGCCTTGATGCCGGCCGTTTCAGCGCGCGTCAGCGCGTAGGCATCCGGCTTGTCGGTCAACACGACGGCAATCGTCGCATCGACTTCACCGCGGCCGATAGCATCGATGATGGACTGGAGGTCGGTGCCGCGGCCGGAGCACAGCACGCCCAATACTTGCTTACTCATCGAACACGCCGCCTTTGATCGTCACATCGTGATTGCCGCGAACGACGCGGCCGATCTCGTAGACCGTCTCATGCTCGGCTTCGAGGTGCGCCTTGATCTTGTCGGCCTCCTCGCGGCTGGCCATGATGACCATGCCGATGCCCATGTTGAACGTGCGGTACATCTCATGCCAGTCGACATTGCCCCACTGCTGAAGCAGGCGGAAAATCGTCGGCATCTGCCAGACGGAGCTGTCGATCTCGACGGCCATGTTCTCAGGCAGTGCGCGCGGGATGTTGTCGTAGAAGCCGCCTCCCGTGATGTGGACCATGCCGTGGATGTCGAATTTCTCGATGAGCGGCAGGCATGTCTTAGGATAGAGGCGCGTCGGCGTCAGGAGTTCCTCGCCAATCGTCTTGCCGAGCTCGTCGATGTACTCGTCGCCCTTGAAGCCCTTGTGCTCGAAGCAGATCTTGCGCACGAGGGAATAGCCGTTCGAATGGACACCGGAGGAAGGCAGGCCTAAGAGCACATCGCCTTCCTTGACGCACTCGCTCGTGATGACCTTCGACTTCTCGACGACGCCGACGGCAAAGCCAGCGATGTCGTACTCACCGACCGGGTAGAAGCCACTCATCTCAGCCGTCTCGCCGCCGATGAGAGCACAGCCGGACTCCTTGCAGGCATTCGCGACGCCCTTGACAACAGAGGCGACCTGCTCCGGGTCGAGCTTGCCGACGGCGAGATAGTCGAGGAAGAAGAGCGGTTCGGCGCCCTGTACGAGGATGTCGTTGACGCACATGGCAACAGCATCCTGGCCGATCGTGTCGTGCTTGTCGAGCATGAAAGCGAGACGCAGCTTCGTGCCGACACCATCCGTGCCGGAGACGAGGACCGGCTCCTTGTACTTGCCGGAATTCAGCGCAAAAAGACCGCCGAAGCCGCCGAGGTCGCCGAGGACCTCCGGACGATACGTCGCCTTGACGCTGTCCTTGATGAGTTTGACGGAGTAGTTGCCAGCATCGATATCGACGCCGGAATCCTTATAGGTAAGTTGTTCTGCCATTTGATCTCCTGGTTCCTTTCCTATCCTGTCTTATCCTGTCTGACAAAATCCTGTGGCTCGCCTTCAGCACTTGCGCTGCTCGAAGACGTACTTGCTGTCGCCTGCCGGCTTCGCACCGTCCTTGATCGGGTAGGCACTGTTGAAGCAGGCGTAGCACATGTCCTCTGCATTGAGGTTCGGCACACATCTCTTGAGGCCATCGATGCTCAGGAAGTGCAGGGAATCCGCACCGATGAACTCGCGGATCTCCTCGACGGACTTCGTCGCGGCAATGAGTTCCTTGCGGACGCTGGTATCGATGCCATAGAAGCATGGATAGCCGATTGGCGGACTGCTGATGCAGACGTGTACAGCCTTTGCCCCGGCGTTCCGGAGCATGCGGACGATCTTGCCGCTCGTCGTGCCGCGGACGATGGAGTCATCAACCATGATGACCGACTTGCCCTCGACGACGGAGCGGATGGCATTGAGCTTGAGCTTGACTGCCGTGTCGCGCTTCTTCTGCGTCGGCTGGATGAAGGTACGGCCGATGTAGCGGTTCTTGATCAGGCCCTCGACGAACGGGATGCCCGATTCATAGGCAAAGCCCGTCGCTGCCGTCGTGCCGGAGTCCGGGACGGAGATGACGATATCGCCCTTGAAGCCCGACTCGCGCGCGAGCTCGCGCCCCATGAGGAAGCGCGCTTCGTGGACGCTCTGGCCGTCGATGACGGAGTCCGGACGTGCGAAGTAGATGTGCTCGAAGATGCAGCCGGCCTTCTTCTCGTCCGTCGCGAACGGATACGACTTGAGACCGTCCTGGTCGATGACGACCATCTCACCCGGCAGGACATCGCGCACGAACTCAGCGCCGACAACATCGAGGCCGCAAGTCTCCGACGAGAGGATCCAGCTGCCCTCCTCTGTCTTGCCGATGCAGAGCGGACGGAACCCCTGCGGATCGCGGGCGCCGATGAGCTTCTCCTCCGTCATGATGGCCAGGCAATAGCAGCCCTTGACCATCTTGAGGCTCTCGATGATGCGCTCCTCGATCGTCTCCTTGTGGGAGCGCGCGACAAGGTTCACAATGACTTCCGAATCGATGGACGTCTGGAAGATCGTGCCCTGCTGCTCGAGGTTATGGCGGATCTCAGCGGCATTCGTCAGATTGCCGTTGTGGGCAAGCGCGATCTTGCCGCCCGCATAGTTGACGAGCAGCGGCTGCGTGTTAGCGAGCAGGCTCGAGCCCGTCGTCGAATAGCGCACATGGCCGACGGCAATGCACTGATTCTCCATGTGCGGGACCTGATGGCGGAATACTTCATTGACGAGGCCCATGCCGCGCGTCACATCCATCCAGGCGCCATCCGTGATGGCGATGCCGGCACTCTCCTGCCCGCGATGCTGCAGGGCGTAGAGGCCGAGATACGTCAGACCGGAGACATCTTCCGTATGGGAGTACACGCCGTAAACGCCGCATTCCTCTTTCCACTTCGGTTCTGGGTTGTAGCCATTATCATACATGGTTGTTCTGCTTCTTCCTTTTCTCTTGACGATACATTTTCTTATCAAAGGGACTTGATGGAGCCTGAAGGCCGCTAAGACGCGGCTCAGAGCTGAGCCGCAACGCGTGCAGCCTTCTTCTCGACACCGGCGACCATATCGGCGCGGTAGTCAGCGAGCTTCTTCTTAAGGTCATCATCTGCAATCGAGAACATCTCGACAGCAAAGATGGCAGCGTTCTTCGCACCGTTGATGGCCATCGTCGCCACGGGGATGCCCGACGGCATCTGCACCGTCGAGAGCAGTGCGTCCATGCCGTTGAGCGACGTCGCATTGATCGGCACGCCGATGACCGGCAGCGTCGTGTAGCTTGCCACGACACCAGCGAGATGTGCGGCAGCGCCTGCACCGACAATGAAGACGCCGACGCCCTTGGCGGGAGCCGACTCGACGAATTCACGGACCTTGGCCGGCGTGCGGTGCGCGGAGGCGACTGTCACTTCCGACTCGATATCAAACTGTTTCAAGAGCTCAACGGCTGGCTTCAGGATTGGCCAGTCGGAGTCGCTTCCCATGATAACAGCTGCTTTCATGGATTATCATCTCCTGTTATACACTCAAGCAATACATCATTTCATACATTAATGATAACGGTAAAAATCTGGGCTGTCAACAAAAAAACAGGACAGGTGTCCTTGCGCAAAAGGAAAAGCCCCCGGCCAAGCCGGGAGCGAGAGACAAGGGTCAGTCGAGATCCTTGCCCGTAATCATCTTGTAGGCTTCTATGTATTTGGCAATCGTCTTGTCGATGACATCCTGCGGCAGCTTGTAGTCGCTATCCGGATTTGCCTTGAGCCAGTCGCGGACGAACTGCTTGTCGTACGACGGCTGCGGCTTGCCTGCCTCATAACCTTCGAGCGGCCAGAAGCGGGAGCTGTCCGGCGTCAGGACCTCGTCGCCAAGGACGATCTTGCCATCCTCATCGAGGCCGAACTCGAACTTCGTGTCGGCGATGATGATGCCGCGCGAAAGAGCGTACGAAGCGCACTTCTTGTAGATGGCAATCGTATAGTCGCGCAGTTTCTCGGCATACTCCATGCCATGGCCAGGGAACTCCTTCTCGAAGACAGCAGCGCCCTGCTCGAGGGAGACATTCTCGTCGTGGTCGCCGAGTTCTGCCTTCGTGCTCGGCGTGAAGATCGGCTCAGGCAGCTTCTCGGATTCCTTGAGGCCAGCCGGCAGCTTGATGCCGCAGATCGTGCCGTTCTCCTGATAGCTTGCCCAACCGCTGCCCGTGATATAGCCGCGGACAATGCACTCCATCGGCAGCATCGTGAGCTTCTTGCACTTCATGCTGTTGCCGAGGAACTGCGGCTGCTGGAAGAACTCCGGCATGTCGTTATTGTCCACCGAGATCATGTGGTTCGGAATGATGTCCTTCGTGAAGTCGAACCAGAACTTCGACATCTGCGTCAGGACTTTGCCCTTCTTCGTGATCTTGTTCTTGAGGATGTGGTCGAATGCGGAGATGCGGTCTGTCGCAACCATGATGATGCTGTCGCCTGCATCATAAACCTCACGAACTTTTCCGGATTTGAACGGCTTATACTCTTTCATGTGTTATCGTCTCCCGTCACATAAAGTATAGATAGGATTTTCATACCTCCATCATAACGGCAGATGGGAAAAATGTCAAGAAATGGGTCAGGTGTCCTTGAAATCAGGATTCGTATCGTAGGGAGGAGGGATGTATTTCGGCTTCGTCGCTGCCGCCCTCTTCTTTCATCGAGCAGCGAAGCGCCGGGGTGATGCCCTTCCGGTTTCGTCACTCCGTTAAATGAGCCGCATGAAACGCCCCACCGCCCCCACACCTCGCCGCCTGCCGCGGCGCTTTGACATCGAGGTCGGGGGGACATGTTGCGCCTGCAGGAGCGGCGCGGCTGCCCGCAGGGATGGCCCCTAACACTCCATTAGCCTCAAGTCGCAATGTAAGAACGCCGCGGCAGGCGGCGAAGCTCCTTCGTTGCTGGAAACACCATAGGAGCCATTTAGCAGAGCGACGAAGCCGGAACATGTCCCACCGGCCCCTTGCCAAATGCGACTCACTTCAGCGAATCCAGCATCGGCAATCAAAAAGAGCCCGCCCTACTCCATCTGCAAAAATGGAGCTAGAGCGGACTCTTAGAAAGCGGTATGAGCTGAGGCCGGGGTGGTGTGTACCGCCTGCAGGAGCGCAATGTCTGCTAAAAACGGACTGAGCTGAGGTCAGTGGGACATGTTCCGCCTGCAGGAGCGGCGCGGCTGCCCGCAGGGATGGCCCCTAACACGCCATTAGCCTCAAGTCGCAATGTAAGAACGCCGCGACAGGCGACGAAGCTCCTTCGTTGCTGGAAACACCATAGGGGCCATTTAGCAGAGCGACGAAGCCGGAACATGTCCCACCGGCCCTTTGCCAACACTCACTCGTCTCCTCGAATCAGCACTTGTAATCAGCCCCTCATGCCTTCACTGCTTTTCTCCTCGTCTTTCTCTTGTTTCGGCCCGCGCTCTTTCGCGACGGCGAGCATGAGCTTGATGCGGTTGAGCTGATTGACCTCAGAAGAGCCTGCATCGCAGTCGATGGCAGTGAGGTTGGCTCCCGTGTAGCTCTCGCGCAGCTCGTGCATGACGCCCTTGCCGGTGATGTGGTTCGGCAGGCAGCCAAAAGGCTGGAGGCAGATGACATTTGGCACACCCTCGTCGATGAGCTTGACCATCTCGCCCGTCAGGAACCAGCCTTCGCCGGCCATGTTGCCGAGGCTGACATGGCGCGAGGCGAGCTTGGCCGTCTCGTCGATCTTGTGCGGTGCGAGGAAGTGGCGGCTGTTCTTGAGGGCCTTGCGCATCGGCGCGCGGTAGAAGTTGATGATGTTGATGAACATGCGCCCGAAGAAGCTGTTCCGCTTCTTGCCGTCGAGCAGCCTGTGCTTGACGATCGGGTCGTAGGCCGAGTAGAGGAAGAAGTCGACGAAGTCCGGCATGACGACCTCCGCGCCCTCCTCCATCAGGACCTTCTCGATGTGGTTGTTCGCGACCGGATGGTACTTCGCGAGGATCTCGCCGACAATGCCGACTTTCGGCTTCCAGAGTTCTTCATCGATCGGGATATTGTCGAATTCCTTGACAATCTGCTTGATCGTGCGCTGGAACTTGAAGTAGCCGCCGTCCTTGAGGACGTCCTTGCACTTTGCCATCCACTTGTCAAAGAGACGCTGCGTCTCACCCTTCTGGAGCTCATACGGCATCATGCGGTTCTTGACGTTCTGCAGGAGGTCGCCGAAGATCGCGGCCTTGATGGCGGCGATGAGCATCGGGCGCGTGAGGCGGAAGGCATCCGTCTCCTCCGGCAGGCCGTGCACAGCGAAGACCGGCACCTGCGGGAAGCCCGCGTACTTGAGGGCCTGGCGAAGGACGCTCATGTAATTCGTCGCGCGGCAGGCACCGCAGGTCTGGAACATCGCGATGCTCGTATGGTCGGGGTCGTACTCACCCGACTTCAACGCTGCAATGAGCTGGCCGATGACGACGATGGACGGGTAGCACATGTCGTTGTTGACGTAGCGCAGGCCGAGGTCGATGGCCGCCTTGTCCGGCATCTCCGGCACGACGAGATTGTAGCCATAGTCGCGCATGACCGACTTGATGAGCTCGAAGTGTATCGGGGCCATCTGCGGTGCGAGGATCGTGTGCGTCTTCTTGCACTCCGCGGTGAAGTGCGGGCGCTCGATTGGCTTGACTTCCTGATACGGCACGGGCTTGCGGCGCGCGAGCGCGGCCATCAGGGAACGCAGGCGGATGCGGGCGGCGCCGAGGTTCGAGACTTCATCGAGCTTGATCATCGTGTAGATGCGGTTGTGAGCCTCGAGAATGTCCTTGACCTGGCCCGTCGTCAGCGCATCGAGGCCGCAGCCGAACGAGCTGAACTGGATCAGCGTGAAGTTCGGGTGCTCTGCGACGAACTGCGCCGCATGGTAGAGGCGCGCGTGGTAACTCCACTGGTTGACGATCTTGAGCTTCGCCGCCTTGACCGGCACGTGGTAGACGGCGTCTTCCGAGATGATGGGCAGATGGTAGCTCTGGATCATCTCCGGGATGCCGTGGTTGATCTCCGGGTCGATGTGATAGGGGCGGCCGACGAGCATGATGACCTGCTCCCCCGTCTTCTCGACGCGCTCGAGGATCTTGGCGCCGTAGTCGCGCACATCCTGGCGGTACTGGGCGAGCTCCTTGTAGGCCTCGTCGACAGCCTCGACAATCTCCTCTTTCTTCAGACCCTCATGGGCGCCGAGTTCCTCGTAGAGGCGCGCGGCCATGCGCTTCTCGTCGTTGATTGGCAGGAACGGCTGCAAGAAGTCGATGTGCTTCTCGCGCAGGATGTCCATGTTGCCGCGGATGTTCTCAGCGTACGAAGCGACAATCGGGCAGTTGTAGTGGTTTTCAGACGGATGCTTGTCGTCGACCATGTTGTAGGGCTCGCACGGATAGAAGATCTTCGTGATGCCCTTCTCGATGAGGTCCATGATGTGGCCGTGTGCAATCTTGGCCGGGTAGCAGAGCGAGTCGGACGGCACCGTCGCCATGCCCTTGAAGTACATCTTCGCGCTCGACTTGCCCGAGAGCACGACGCGGTAGCCGAGCTTCGTGAAGAACGTGAACCAGAACGGGTAGTCCTCGTACATGTTGAGCACGCGCGGCAGGCCGATCGTGCCGCGCACAGGCTGCTCGAGCGGCTCGTAGTACTGGAACAGCCGCTCGTACTTATACTGGTAGATGTTCGGCGTGTCGGAGTCCTTCTTCTGGCCGCCGATGCCGCGCTCGCAGCGGTTGCCCGTGAAGTACTTGCCGCCGTCCGGGAACTTCTGCATCGTGATCAGGCACTTGTTGCCGCAGCCGCGGCAACGGTAGGAGCTCGTCGCGACAGAGAAATGGTCGAGCTCATCTGGCGACAGCAGGCTCGACTGCTGCGTGCCGGCTTCCTCTGCCGCCTCCATCGCGAGGATGGCCGCGCCATAGGCGCCCATCAGGCCCGCGATATCGGGGCGGATGACGTCACGGTCCAGGAGTTTCTCCATGCAGCGCAGCACGGCGTCGTTGTAGAATGTGCCGCCCTGCACGACGATGTGGTCGCCGAGCTCGCGGACATCCTTGAGCTGCATGACCTTGAAGAGCGCATTCTTGATGACGGAGAACGCGATGCCGGCCGAGATGTCGGCGACGTCAGCGCCCTCTTTTTGCGCCTGCTTGACCTTCGAGTTCATGAAGACCGTGCAGCGCGTGCCGAGGTCTACGGGGGCCTTCGAGTCGATGGCCTTGGCCGCGAACTCCGCCGGCGTCATGTGCAGGCCCTCGGCGAAGTTCTGGATGAAGGAGCCGCAGCCGGCCGAGCACGCTTCGTTGAGCGTGATGTTGCCGATACTGCCGTCCTTGACGAAGAAGCACTTCATGTCCTGGCCGCCGATGTCGAGCACGAAGGTGACATCCGGGCAGAATTCCTGTGCCGCCCGCAGGTGTGCGAACGTCTCGACCTCGCCGCCGTCAGCATGCAGGGCAGCCTTGACAATGGCCTCACCATAGCCCGTCGTCATCGCGCCCGCAATCTGCGTGCCCTCCGGCAGCGCCGCATAGAGGCCCTTCATCTCCTTGACGACCGTCTTTAAGGGCGAGCCCTGATTGCTGCCGTACGAGGTGTAGAGGATCTCCTTGTCCTTGCCGATGGCCGTGATTTTCGTCGTCGTCGAGCCCGCATCGATGCCGATGTAGACAGGGCCGCGGTACGCGCTAAGGTCGCCGCGCCTTACCTTGTCCTTGTCGTGGCGAGCCTTGAATGCCTCATAGTCCGCGCGGTCCTCGAACAGCGTGAAGTCCGCCTTGCGCGTCTCCCTCGCAGCGGCTTCCTTCGCTTTCGCGATGCTCTGCTCGAGGCGCGCGACGTCGATGACCTCTGCCTCGTCAGAGAGCGCCGCACCCATGGCGACGAAGTAATTGCCGTAGTCGACCTTGACGACATGTTCATCGTCGAGCTTCAGCGTCTCGATGAAGCGCTTGCGCAGCTCCGGCAGGAAGTGGAGCGGGCCGCCGAGGAAGGCGACGTGGCCGCTTATCGGCCTGCCCTGCGCGAGGTTGCCAATGGTCTGATTGACGACCGCCTGGAAAATCGACAGCGCAATATCCGCCTTTTCGGCACCGTCGTTCATGAGCGCCTGGATATCCGTCTTGGCGAAGACGCCGCAGCGCGAGGCGATTGTGTAGATCTGCTTGCCTTTGGCCGCGAGGTCGTCGAGCCCCTTGGCATCGGTCGACAAGAGCGAGGCCATGTGATCGATGAACGAGCCCGTGCCGCCGGCGCAGACGCCGTTCATGCGCTGCTCCGGCGCATCGCCGAAGTACGTGATCTTCGCATCCTCGCCGCCGAGCTCGACGACGGTATCCGTCTGTGGGATGAGCTCTTTGACCGCTGCGGCACAGGCGATGACCTCCTGTACGAAGGGCAGGCCAATGCGCTGAGCGATGCCCATGCCGGCTGAACCCGTCAGGGCAAACGAGAACTTCTTCTCGCCGACGATGGATTTCAGATGCGTCAGATTCTCCTGCAAGGCATTGCCGATCTCCGAGAAATGGCGCGCATAATTCTTGTAGAGGATCTTCTTCTCATGGTCGAGAACGACGAGCTTGATGGTCGTCGAACCGACATCAATCCCCACATTCAATACAGATTTCATATTCACACCACCTAGTGTCTTGAATTGATTCTGGAAAATAAGTGAATAAGCCCCCCTGTTTCGAGGGTCACATTTTATTCTAACCCATCTGCGACTCGTTCGCAAGTCCGGACATCACAGCACAAAACGAGCCGTTCTGCCAATAGTCTGGAGCAGAGCGGCTCAAAAACGCGGAGAAGTTGCTGGATCAGAAATGGAAGCGCTCGCCGTAGTCGACTTCTTCGAGGAAGAGGCCGCAGGCCGGCGCTGTCGCCGCAGCCTTCGTCCTGTCGCATCCGTCGAGGATCTCCTGGAAGCGCTGCGGCGTGATGATGCCGAGGCCGACATTCGCGACCGTGCCGATGATGTTGCGGACCATGTGATAGAGGAAGCCATTGCCGTGGATGCGGCAGACGAGCTGATTGCCCGCCGCTTCTTCGACGGCCGCTTCGTACATCGTGCGCACGGGGCTCATCGGCGCACCGCCACTCGCGCGGAAGGCGGAGAAATCGTGCGTGCCTAGGATGCAGCCGAACGCCTCGCGCATGGCGGCGACATCGAGCGGCCGCCGGATGTACCAGGCGTAGCGCGCCGTCATGGGATCAGGCACTTCGCCGCGCTGGATGCGGTAGATATACGTCTTGCTCTTCGCACTGTGGCGCGCGCTGAAGTCGCGGTCTGCCTCCCCCGCCGCCCGCACGACGATGTCCGAGGGCAGCAGGCTGTTGACAGCGCGCACAATGCGGTCCGTGGGGATGCGCCCATCCGTGAAGAAGTTGACGACCTGACCGTAGGCATGGACGCCGGCATCCGTGCGGCCCGATGCCGCGAGCTCGATGGAATCGCCGAAGACCACCTGCAGTTTCTCTTCCAATATATTTTGCACGGCAACGACTGGCGGCGTCTGGCGCTGGAAGCCGTGGTAGGCCGTGCCGTCATAGGCGACCTTGAGGACGATATTGCGCGCGCGCGCCTTCATCTCCGCCTTGTGTTCTCGTTTCATCGCTGCATGAAGTCCTTTCTGTTGTTCATAGAGTTCATCGATTCATCGGAGAGCTAGCACTGCCGCAATCAGCAGGATGCTGAAGCCCCAGGCCACATAGTCGATGCTCGTGATCTTCAGGGCCTTCATCTGCGTCCTGCCCTCGCCGCCGCGGTAGCAGCGCGCCTCCATCGCCATCGCGAGGTCATCGGCACGGCGGAAGGCCGACAGGAAGAGCGGCACGAGCACGGGCACGAATGCCTGCATGCGCTTCATGATGCTGCCGGTCATGAAATCTGCACCGCGCGACTGCTGCGCCTTCATGATGCGGTCCGTCTCCTGGATGAGCGTCGGCACGAAGCGCAGGGCAATCGTCATCATCATCGCGAGCTCATGTGCCGGCACGCCGACGCGCTTGCCCGGCGAGAGCAGGGCCTCCATCGCATCTGTGAGCTTCAGCGGGCTCGTCGTGAAGGTCAGCAGCGAGGATAGGAGGATCAAGAGCACAAGGCGCAGGCAGATATAGAAACCCTCGACGATGCCCTCCGCTGTCACGCTCAGGAAGGCGACCTTGCAGAGTTCCTCGCCCGGCGTGCTGAAGATGTGCACGACGAAGGTGAAGAGGATGATCCACCAGAGCGGTTTCAGCGAGCGCAGCATCATGCGCATGGGTACCTTGGATAGCAGCATCAGGGCCGCCGTCAACGCCGTCATCACGCCATAGGAGATGCCGCTCTTGCAGAGGAAGATCAGGACGAGATAGAAGAAGAGCAGCACGACCTTCGTGCGCGGATCGAGCCGGTGCAGGATAGAATTGCCAGGGAAGTACTGCCCGATCGTGATGTCACTGAGCATGTTTTTTGCCTCCTTTGCCCTTCACAGCCTTCAAGACGTTCAAGATTTCCCGCTTCGCCTCTTCGATGATCAGGCAGTCCATGCGCACCGGCAGGCCCTTGGCGCGAAGCTCTTTCATCAGCGCCATGACGTGTGGCAGCTTGAGGCCGGCCCCTTCGAGCAGATCCTCCTGCGCGAAGGCCTCGCGCGGCGAAGCATCGCAGACGAGCCGTCCCTGGTTCATGATGAGCACGTGGTCGGCCAGCCGCGCGATATCGTCCATATTGTGGGAGACTAGGATGATCGTGACGTGTTCCCTATCGTGCAGATGGCGGATGGTCTTCACCAGTTCCTCACGGCCGCGCGGGTCGAGGCCGGCGACAGGCTCGTCGAGGACGAGGTACTTCGGCCGCAGGGCCAGCACGCCTGCTATCGCCACGCGGCGCATCTGGCCGCCTGAGAGCGCGAGCGGCGAGCGCTTGCGGTACGTCTCGTAGTCGAGATGCATGAGCCGCATCGCCTCTTTGACGCGCTCTGCCGTCTCCTCCTCGGACAGCCCGAGGCTCTTCGGGCCGAAGGCGATGTCCTTCTCGATGGTTTCCTCGAAGAGCTGCTGCTCGGCGTACTGGAAGACCATGCCGACCTTGAGGCGCATGGCCCTGGCCGTCGCGCGATCCTTCTTCGCCTTGGGATTGATGTCGACATCATCGACGAGCACGCGGCCTGCCGTCGGCTGCAAGAGTCCGTTGAACTGCTGCAGGAGCGTCGACTTGCCCGACCCCGTGTGGCCGGCGATGGCCGTCAGTGAGCCCTCCTCGATGACGGCAGAGACATCGCAGAGCGCCTGATGCTCAAACGGCGTGCCGGGCATGTAGACATACGCGACATGTTCTAACGTGATGGACAAGTCAACCCCTCCCCTCTCTTGTGGCAGCAGTCAAGCCGTGCGGATAATCCGCGAGTGTGACGAGCGCAGAGGTGAGCTCATCATCCGTCAGGATGTCCTGCGGCACGTCGAGGCCGGACGCGCGAAGCTCCAGGCCGAGCTCTGTCGCCAGCGGCACATCGAGGCCGAACGCCTTGAGCGCAGCGGCCTTCCGGAAAATCTCGCGCGGCGTGCCGTCGTCAGCGACGCGACCGTTCGCCATGACGATGACGCGGTCTGCCAGCGCCGCCTCCTCCATGAAATGCGTAATCAGCACGATCGTGATGCCCTGCTGTTCGTGCAGGCGGCAGACCGTCTCCATGACCTCGGCGCGCCCCTGCGGGTCGAGCATGGCCGTCGGCTCGTCGAGCACGAGGCAGCGCGTCTTCATCGCCAGTGCCCCCGCAATCGCCACGCGCTGTTTCTGGCCGCCTGAGAGCAGATGCGGCGCAAACTTGCGGTAATGCGTCATGTTGACACAGGCGAGCGCCTCGCGCACAGCCGTGCGGATCTCATCCGGCGGCATGCCGAGGTTCTCGGGTCCAAAGGCGACGTCATCTTCCACGACAGCTGCGATGAGCTGGTTGTCGGGGTTCTGGAAGACCATGCCGACCTGCTGGCGGATCTTCCAGAGCTCGCCTGTATCGGCTACCGCAGCCGTGTCAAGCCCGCCGATACGGCAGGCGCCAGACGTCGGCAACAGGAGTGCATTGAGGTGTTTCGCGAGCGTCGATTTGCCCGAGCCATTCGCGCCGAGCACCGCAACGAATGCCCCCTCCTCGACCGCAAGGCTCACATCATCGAGTGCACGGTGCTCCTGCTCCGTGCCGGCCTGATAGCAGTGCGAGAGATGTTCCAGCTCAATCCATGCCATACCTTCACCTTCCCTTTCGAATCAATGGTCTTATTATACCGCAGATTGACGGTCAACACAAACGCCAAACAAAGTTGACGAAAGAATAGTACGCTTTCAGTACGCTGCATGCCGCGAGGAGCGCAAAAAAAGACTGCCTGCGTGGGCAGACAGCCTTTGTATGGTCCGTATATCCGTATATGGATTACACGAGCTCGATGATGACCATCGGAGCAGCATCGCCGCGGCGAACGCCGAGCTTGAGGATACGCGTGTAACCGCCCTGGCGGTCAGCGTACTTGCTTGCGATCTCATCGAAAAGCTTTCTTACTACATCTTCATCAGCCAGCTGAGCGATTGCCTGGCGACGAGCGCTGAGGTCACCGCGCTTTGCGAGCGTGATGAGGTTTTCAGCGAACTTACGGAGCTCTTTTGCCTTAGCTTCCGTCGTCTCAATGCGGCCATATCTGAAGAAGGAAGTGAGAATGCTCGTGAACAGCGCCTTGCGGGCTGCGGAGTTACGTCCTAATTTTCTGTAGCTCATTGATTTCCCTACTTTCCTGTCAGTCGTTGTTTTGTTTGAGCGTTAAACCGAGTTCCTCGAGCTTCTTCTTGACTTCCTCAAGAGATTTGCGTCCGAGGTTGCGGACCTTCATCATGTCATCTTCCGTCTTCTCAGCAAGGTCAGCGACCGTGTTGATATTGGCGCGCTTGAGACAGTTGAAGGAACGTACGGAGAGGTCGAGGTCTTCGATCGTCATATCGAGAACCTTGGAAGAATCGTCTTCTTCCTCCTCTGGGAAGGTTGCTTCCTCTTCTTCCTCTTCCTCCGGCAGGCCATCCATGTTCTGGAACAGCTTGAGGTGCATGACAAGAATGCCAGCGGCCTTGCTGACGGCCTCTTCCGGGCGAAGCGAACCATCGGTCCAGACTTCGAGGATCAGGCGATCATAGTCCGTGACATTGCCTACACGCGTATCCTGTACCGTGTAGTTCACGCGTTTGACCGGGGAGAAGATGGAGTCGATCGGAATGACACCGATCGTGTCGTCCGGCTTCTTGTTCTTGTCCGCCGGGACGTAGCCACGGCCACGCTCGATAGTCATCTCAATCTTGAGCTTGCCGTCTTCGTTGACCGTTGCAATGTGGAGGTCCGGGTTAAGGATCTCGATGTCGGCATCACAGATGATGTCGGCAGCCGTTACCTCTTTTTCTCCCTCAACATCGATGCGGATGATTCGCGGCTCGTTGCCCGTCATCTTGAGGCAGAGCTCTTTGAGGTTGAGGACGATGTTCGTCACATCATCCCGGACGCCCGGAATCGTGGAGAACTCGTGGAGAACGCCATCGATTCGGATGGAGGTAATCGCAGCACCTTCGAGAGAAGACAGCAGCATGCGGCGCAGGCTGTTGCCGAACGTCGTGCCGTAACCGCGCTCGAGCGGCTCGCAGATGAACTTGCCGTAGCGGTTGTCTTCACTGATTTCCGCAATTTCAATTTTCGGTTTCTCGATGTCTATCATCTTGAATGAACCTCCTCAATAACACTATGCGCACAGGCACAAATATTCATTATTTGGAGTACAACTCGACGATAGCCTGCTCATTGACAGGAACATCGATCTCATCACGGTTCGGGAAACGCGTTACCGTACCCGTGAGGTTGGCCTGATCGGCCTGGAGCCATGCCGGAGCAGACAGTGCGTTGCTGCTCTCCTTGAGCTCCTTGAAGAATGCATTGCTCTGGCTCTTCTCTGCCACAGCGATGACGTCGCCAGCGTTTACGAGTGCGGACGGGATGTCAACGCGCTTGCCGTTGACCGTGAAGTGGCCATGACGGACGAGCTGACGAGCCTGACGGCGCGTGTTGGCGAGGCCAAGGCGGTAAACGACGTTGTCGAGACGGCGCTCGAGAAGGCCGAGGAGGTTTTCACCCGTGACGCCCTGCATCTTCTTTGCTTTATCGTAGTATCCACGGAACTGCTTCTCGAGCACGCCGTAGATGAACTTTGCTTTCTGCTTTTCCTTCAGCTGCGTGCCGTACTCAGAAACCTTGCGGTTCGTGCGACGGAGCTGACGCTTCGATTCTTTGGAACGACCAATAACAGCCGGCTCGAGGCCGAGGGCACGGCATCTCTTCAGGGCTGGTACTCTATCAATTGCCATCGGTTAAATGCACCTCCTATTATACTCTTCTACGCTTCGGCGGACGGCATCCGTTGTGCGGAATCGGGGTAACATCCTTGATCATGTTGACCTCGAGGCCCGTTGCCTGCAGGGAACGGATTGCGGCTTCACGGCCGGCACCAGGACCCTTGACGTAAACTTCGACCTGCTTGAGGCCGTGTTCCATAGCTGCCTTTGCAGCCGTCTCAGCTGCCATCTGTGCAGCGAACGGCGTGCTCTTGCGGGAGCCGCGGAAACCGAGGCCACCAGCGCTGGCCCAGGAAAGTGCATTACCGCTCTTATCGGTGAGCGTAACGATTGTGTTGTTGAACGTAGAGCTGATATGTGCTACGCCATATTCAATGTTCTTACGAACTTTTTTCTTCGTGCGAACTGCTTTCTTAACTGCCACCAGTTAACCCTCCTTTATTAGTCCTTTTTCTTGCCTGCTACAGCCTTTTTCGGGCCTTTACGCGTGCGGGCGTTGTTCTTTGTGTTCTGTCCACGGACAGGAAGACCAAGACGGTGGCGACGACCACGGTAGCAGCCGATATCAACGAGTCTCTTGATGTTCATCTGGCGCTCGCGGCGAAGGTCACCTTCGACCACGACGTTCTTATCGATGACATCACGAAGTTTTACAACTTCGTCCTCCGTGAGGTCTCGCGTACGAGTATCCGGATTGATGCCAGTCATCTTCAGGAGATCCTGAGAAGTCTTGAGACCAATACCAAAAATGTACGTCAAAGCAATTTCAATTCTCTTGTCACGGGGTAAATCTACACCGGCAATACGTGCCATTAATAAAGCACCTCCTTATTCATTCATTAACCTTGTCTCTGTTTGTGTTTCGGATTTTCGCAGATGACCATTACACGGCCTTTGCGCTTGATGATCTTGCACTTCTCGCAAATCCGCTTTACTGACGGTTTTACCTTCATCGTTATATGCCCCCTTTTCGATATTGTCAGCCTTGTCATTTTGCTAGTATACCATGTTTCCACGGTTCTGCCTAGTGGCAGGAGCGAAAAAAGTCAAATATTTTTTCACGATGGGCAAAATGAACAGCCTGGCTCATTTGAATCGGTAGGTTATACGGCCGCGCGTTAAGTCATAAGGCGTGAGTTCGATCGTGACTTTGTCACCGGGAAGGATGCGGATGAAATTCATGCGGATCTTACCGGATACATGCGCCAGTACAACGTGACCATTCTCCAGCTCAACCTGGAACATTGCATTCGGCAGTGCTTCCAGGACTTTGCCTTCTACTTCAATAACATCTTGCTTCGACATGTCATTTCTCCCTTTATGCTTCATGGAAATTGGTTGGGCCAAAGTCATCTCATCTAAGGAGTGTGATTTTCTAATGCCATGCCCAACAACAGGTTATTCTTCTAAAAAATGCATATATCATTGTAATGGGCGGCCAATGGCCGCCCTTACAATAACATCTATCATTCGGTGGTGATCCCGTGCAGATGGGAATCACCGACAGCCTCCGGTCAAGCCTTCAGTGTCTCGATGAGATCCTGCGTGACTTTCTCGATGGACTGTCTGCCATCGACTTCCGTATAGACACCGGCTGCCTTGTAGTAGTCGATGAGCGGCTTCGTCGAAGCCTCGTATACGGAAAGGCGATTCTTCATCGTCTCTGCCGTGTCATCCGCACGCTGGAAGAGCTCGCTGCCGCACACATCGCAGATGCCCTCTTTCTTTGGAGGGTTGAACTTCGTGTGATACGTAGCACCGCACTTCTTGCAGATGCGGCGCCCGACTGCGCGCTCGATGAGGTCTTCAGCCGGGACGTTGATGTTCAGGACGCGCGTGAGCGTGAGGCCGAGATCCTTGAGGATTCCCGTCAGGGCATCTGCCTGCTCGACCGTGCGCGGGAAGCCATCGAGGATGAATCCCTTCTTGCAATCGTCTTTAGAGAGACGCTCGCGCACGATGCCGATCGTGACGGAATCCGGTACAAGCTTGCCTGCGTCCATGCACGCTTTCGCCTGCTTGCCGAGCTCCGTTCCCTCTTTGACCGCTGCACGGAACATATCGCCCGTGGAGATGTGCGGGATATCGAAGGCTTTGACGAGCTCAGCCGCCTGCGTGCCCTTACCGGCACCCGGGGGGCCCATTAACAAGATATGCATGATGCTTCCTCCTCTTATTTCATGAACCCTTCGTAATGACGCATGACGACCATGGACTCAATCTGCTTCATCGTCTGCAGTGCAACACCGACGACGATGAGCAGGGCCGTACCGCCGAAATAGACACCTTCGATATGCGTTGCCGCAGCAATCATATTCGGAAGGACGGCGATGAAGGCCAGGAACACGGAACCTGCCAGCGTGATACGCGTCAGGACATGATCCAGATAATCTGCCGTTGGCTGGCCTGGGCGGATGCCAGGGATGAAGCCACCGTATTTCTTCAGATTGTCCGCCATATCCGGGATCTTTACGGTAACAGCCGTGTAGAAATACGTGAAGAAGATGATCAGCGCGACGTAGAGCGTCGTCTGAAGCGGCTTGCCCCACTCGAGATAGCTGGCCACCGTCTTGACCCAGGGCACATCGATGAACTGGGCCACGGTCACCGGGAACATCAGCACGGATGACGCAAAGATGATGGGAATGACGCCCGCCTGATTGACTTTCAGCGGGATGTGGCTGGAATGACCGCCATACGCTCTCTGACCGACCACGCGCTTGGCGTAGGAAATCGGGATGCGGCGGAAGCCCGTCTCAATGTGGATGACAAAGACGACCATCGCCAGGGCGATGACGCCAAACAGGAACACACTGAAATAGCTGATCGTGCCAGCCTGCACATAATGGTAGATCGTTCCGATGTTCTTCGGCAGGGCCGCAACGATGCCGGCAAAGATGATAAGCGAGATACCATTGCCGACACCCTGCGCCGTAATCTGCTCGCCCACCCACATGAGGAATACCGTACCGGCCGTCAGCGTGATCGCGATGATCAGGATGTTGACGGGGTTCGGATTCAGGATGGCTTCCTTCAGGCCAATGGACATGCCGATTGCCTGGAGGAAGGCGAGCACGACGGTCAGATAGCGCGTGACCTGCGTCGTCTTCTTGTGCCCCTCCTCGCCTTCCTTCGACCACTGCTCGAGGGTCGGGATGACGACATTCAGGAGCTGGATGATGATGGCCGCATTGATGTACGGCGTGATGCTCATCGCGAAGATGGAGAACTTACTGAACGCACCACCGGAAAAAAGGTCCAAGAGACCGAACAGATTGCCGTTTGCGAAGAGCTTCTCGATCGCGGTCGGATCAACTCCCGGGACGGGGATGTGCGTCCCCATCCGGAAGATGGCGAACATGATCAACGTGAAGATGATCTTCTGGCGAAGTTCGGGTATCTTAAAGATGTTGCCAAGGGCTGAAAGCACCTCAGATCACCTCGACTTTGCCACCTGCTGCCGTGATCTTCTCCTCTGCGGATTTCGTGAAGCCGTTGGCACGGACCGTCAGCTTCTTCGTGAGCTCGCCGTTGCCGAGGATGCGGATGCCATCCTGAACGTTCTTCAGGATGCCGGACTCAACGAGCACGACCGGATCGACCGTCGTGCCGTCTTCGAAGCGGTTGAGCGTCTCAACGTTGACTTCTGCGAACGTCTTAGCCCAGACGTTCTTGAAGCCGCGCTTCGGCAGACGACGGTAAATCGGCATCTGGCCGCCTTCAAAACCCGTGCGAACGCCGCCGCCGCTGCGGGAATTCTGGCCTTTCATGCCGCGACCAGCCGTCTTGCCATTGCCGGAGCCGAGGCCGCGGCCGACGCGGTTGCGGACCTTGCGGGAACCAGCTGCTGGCTGTAATTCATGTAACTTCATCTAGTGCACCTCCTGTCTCGTCTTAGTCTGCGATTTCTTCTACCTTGATCAGATGCTCTACTTTGTGGAGCTGGCCACGGATGGCCGGGTTATCCGGAAGCTCAACAACAGAGTTGATCTTGCGCAGTCCAAGAGCACGAACGGTTCTGCGCTGCGTTTCCGGGCGACCGATCAAGCTTCTCTTCAGCGTGACTTTAACTTTTGCCATTTTGTGAGCCTCCTATTAACCTAAGATTTCCTGAACCGTCTTACCACGGAGCTCAGCGACAGCCTCAGCACGCTTGAGTGCCTTGAGGCCTTCCATCGTTGCGCGGACCATGTTGTTCGGGTTTGCGGAGCCGAGAGACTTCGTCAGGATATCGCGGATACCAGCGAGCTCGAGGACGGCACGAGCCGGGCCGCCAGCGATGACACCAGTACCTTTGGCAGCCGGCTTCATCATGACTTTGCCAGCACCGAAGATGCCGATCATCTCGTGCGGGATCGTGCGGTTGTCGTAGAGGGCGACTTCGACGAGGTTCTTCTTCGCATCCTCGACGCCCTTGCGGATTGCCTCCGGAACCTCAGCAGCCTTGCCGAGGCCAACGCCTACCTTGCCTTTCTTGTTGCCGACGACAACAAGGGCACTGAACGAGAAGCGGCGGCCGCCCTTGACGACTTTTGCAACTCGATTGATATATACAACTTTCTCCTCGAACTCAGGAGTCTCGTTGTCCATATTTCTAGCCATTCATTTACCTCCTTTGGACTTTGTCTTAGAATTTCAGCCCAGCTTCACGGGCTGCTTCAGCGAGTGCGGCGACACGGCCATGGTAAACATAGCCGCCACGGTCGAATACGACTTCCGTGATGCCCTTTTCGAGAGCGCGCTTAGCGACTTCTGCACCGACAGCCTTAGCTGCTTCGATGTTGCCGCCGTAGTTCTCGAAACCCTTGTCCTGGGAGCTTGCAGAGACGAGCGTTACGCCCTTCTCATCATCGATGACCTGCGCATAGATGTTTGCGAGGCTGCGATATACGTTGAGGCGCGGACGAGCCGCCGTGCCTGCGATATGGTTGCGGACGCGCAGATGACGTTTCTGGCGTGCCTTGTTCTTATCTGCTTTAAGAAGCACAGAGATTCACTCCTTTCTAGAATTTGGTCCTTATTTCTTGCCCTTAGCGCCGGCTTTACCTTCCTTGCGGCGGATGTGCTCACCAGCGTACTTGATACCCTTGCCTTTGTACGGCTCCGGCTCACGGAAGCTGCGGATCTCCGCAGCGATCTGGCCGACAACTTCCTTGTCGATGCCCTTGACCGTGATGGCATTGGCCGACGGAACATCGAACTCGATGCCCTGCGGCGGCTCAACGACGACCGGATGGGAGAAACCAAGGGAGAGGTTGAGGTTCTTGCCCTGCTTCTGGGCACGATAACCAACGCCGTTGATTTCGAGGTTCTTGGAGAAACCTTCCGTTACGCCGACGACCATGTTGTGGATCAGCGTACGGCTGAGACCATGGAGAGATCTGTGCGTTTTATCGTCGGAAGGACGCGTTACCGTGATAACATTGCCTTCGACGGTTACTTTCATATCCGGATGAATGTGGCGGGAAAGTTCACCTTTCGGGCCCTTTACTTTCACCAGATTGTCCTCGCCGAGCGTAACCGTTACGCCAGCCGGGATTTCAATCGGTGCTCTACCAATTCTTGACATCTGTACACCTCCTGACTACTAATTACCAAACGTAAGCGATGACTTCGCCGCCGAGACCAGCCTTGCGGGCCTGCTTGTCGCTCATGATGCCCTTCGAGGTGGAGATGATGGCGATGCCAAGGCCGCCCAGGACACGCGGAAGCTCATCGTGCTTTGCGTACTGGCGAAGGCCCGGTTTCGAAATGCGTTTGATACCGGAGATGACTTTCTCACGCTGCGGACCGTACTTGAGGTCGATCGTGAGAACGCCCTGCTTGTTGTCCTCCGTGAACGTGTAGTCTTTGATGAAGCCCTCTTCCTTCAGGACCTCTGCAATAGCGGTCTTGATCTTGGAAGCCGGGATTTCCACCTTCTCGTGGAATACAGAGTTTGCATTGCGCAAACGGGTCAGCATATCTGCAATAGGATCAGTCATTACCATGTGAACCGATATCCTCCTTTCAAAATGTCAAAATTACCAGCTGGCTTTCGTTACGCCAGGGATAGCACCTTTGTAGCTCTGCTCGCGGAAGCAGATACGGCACATGTCGAACTTGCGCATATAACCATGCGGACGGCCGCAGATCTTGCAGCGGTTGTAGCCGCGCGTGGAGAACTTCGGTTCCTTGCTCCACTTCTCAATCATAGACTTCTTAGCCAAGTTTCCTTACCTCCTTATGCTTTGAACGGCATACCCATGAGTTTCAGGAGCTCTCTGGCTTCTTCATCCGTCTGTGCCGTCGTAACAATTACAATGTTCATGCCACGGATCTTATCGATCTTATCGTATTCGATTTCCGGGAAGATGAGCTGCTCTTTGAGACCGACAGCGTAGTTGCCACGGCCGTCGAAAGCCTTGTCAGATACACCGCGGAAGTCACGGACGCGCGGGAGAGCGACGTTCATGAACTTATCGAGGAACTGGTACATGCGCGTGCCGCGCAGCGTTACCTTGCAGCCGATCGGCATGCCTTCACGCAGTTTCCAAGCGGCGAGGGACTTCTTCGCACGCGTCAGGAGCGGCTTCTGGCCCGAGATGATCGTCAGATCATTCACGGCAGCATCGAGGGCCTTCGGGTTGCCAACGGCTTCACCGACACCCATGTTGATGATGACTTTCTCGATTTTCGGAAGCTGCATGACGTTCTTGTAGCCGAACTTCTCCGTCATAGCCTTGCAGACTTCGTTCTGGTATTTTTCCTGTAATCTATCCACTTATGCTCCTCCTTTCGTGATTATTTCGTCTGGTCGATGACTTCGCCGCACTTCTTGCAAGCGCGGACCATCTTGCCATTGACTTCCTTGTGAGCAACGCGCGTTGCCTTCTGGCATGCCGGGCAGACGAGCATGACTTTGCATGCATGCATCGGAGCTTCCTTGACGAGAATGCCGCCCTGCGGAGCCTTCTGGTTCGGCTTCGTGTGACGCTTCACTTTGTTGACGCCTTCGACGACAACCTTACCCTTCTTCGGCATAGCTGCGATGACTTTGCCCTGCTTGCCTTTATCTTTGCCGGACAGCACGAGAACCGTGTCGCCCTTCTTAACGTTCAGTTTTACGAGTGACAAAATAGCACCTCCTCACAATTAAAGTACTTCAGGAGCCAGGGAAACGATCTTCATGAAGTCTTTATCGCGAAGCTCTCTGGCTACCGGTCCAAAAATACGCGTGCCTTTCGGCGTCTTGTCGTCCTTGATGATGACGGCTGCATTCTCGTCGAAACGGATGTAGGAGCCATCTGCACGGCGCAGGCCCTTGACGCTGCGGACTACGACTGCCTTTACGACATCGCCCTTCTTGACCGTGCCGCCCGGAGCAGCAGATTTGACTGCAGCTACGATGATATCACCAATGTTAGCGTATTTACGGTAGGAACCGCCGAGAACACGGATGCACATGATTTCCTTTGCACCAGTGTTGTCACCAACATTCAGGATGGTTTGCTGTTGGATCATTGTTTGACCTCCTTCTTCGATAATTTGGGATTATTTCGCGCGTTCTACGACTTCAACGACTCTCCAGCGCTTCGTCTTGGACAGCGGGCGCGTTTCCATGATGGAAACCTTGTCGCCAACATGTGCGTCGTTCTTCTCATCGTGTGCGTGGAATTTGACCGTTCTCTTGACCGGCTTCTTGTAAAGCTTGTGCTGCTCGAGTTCCTCGACTGCAACAACAACGGTCTTGTCCATCTTATCGGAGATGACCTTACCAATCTTAGTCTTACGTACGTTTCTTTCGCTCATCAGGGAGCCTCCTTCCTTCTGCATATCAGTTTCCGTGATCAAGCCTTGAGCTCGTTCTCACGCTGGATCGTCTTGATGCGGGCGATCGTCTTCTTTACTTCCTTGATACGCATCGGGTTCTCGAGCTGGCCGGTGGCGAGCTGGAAACGGAGGTTGAAAAGTTCCTCTTTGAGCGAAGCAAGCTTCTGGTTGAGCTCCTCAGCGTTCATCTCGCGAATCTCATTAACCTTCATTTACTTCACCGCCCTCTGCTTTATTGTCTTCCTTCACAACGAACTTCGTCTTGATCGGGAGCTTGTGGCCTGCGAGACGCATTGCTTCCATAGCGATTTCCTTGGAAACACCATCCATCTCGAAGAGCACGCGGCCCGGCTTCACGACAGCTACCCAGTACTCCGGCGAACCTTTACCGGAACCCATGCGCGTCTCAGCCGGCTTTGCCGTTACCGGCTTATCCGGGAAAATCTTGATCCAGACCTGGCCACCGCGCTTGATGTAACGCGTCATGGCGATACGAGCTGCCTCGATCTGGCGGTTCGTGATCCATGCCGGCTCCAGTGCTACAAGACCGAACTCACCATGGCTCAGCGTATTGCCGCGATGAGCCTTGCCCTTCATGCGGCCACGGAACTGTTTACGGTATTTGACTCTCTTTGGTAATAACATTAAGCTTCGCTCCCTTCAGCTGCAGTCTTAGCCTGCTTTCTTTCCGGAAGAACTTCGCCCTTGAAGATCCAGACCTTGATGCCGATGCGGCCATAAGTCGTGTGAGCTTCTGCCGTACCGTAATCGATATCAGCGCGGAGCGTATGAAGTGGGATACTTCCTTCACGATAGGATTCCTTACGTGCGATCTCAGCACCGCCAAGGCGACCGCTGCAAGCGATCTTGATGCCCTTAGCGCCGAGACGCATCGTGCGGCCAACGGCCTGCTTCATCGCACGGCGGAAAGCGATGCGGCGCTCGAGCTGCTGAGCGATGTTCTCAGCGACGAGCGTAGCGTCCATATCCGGCTGCTTGATCTCTGCGATGTTGATGTCCACGCGCTTCGTCGTGTACTTCTTCAGACCTTCTTTGATCTGCTCAATGCCCGAACCGCCACGGCCGATGACCATGCCCGGCTTAGCCGTATGGATCGTGAGCTTCAGACGGTTCTTGCTGCGCTCCGTCTCGATTCTGGACACACCGGCTGCCTGAAGGCTCTGCTTCAGATAGTCACGGATTTTGATATCTTCATGCAGGTTCTCTGCAAAATCTTTGTCTGCATACCACTTAGCATCCCAGGTCTTGACGACGCCAAGACGAATACCATGCGGATTTACTTTCTGACCCAAACCGTTTCCCTCCTTGCTCAGTTCTTCTCGTCAACGACGATGGTTACATGGGACGTACGCTTCAAGATCTTGAACGCCTGTCCACGGGAACGCGGATGGATGCGCTTGAGCGTCGGGCCCTGATCAGCGAAAGCCGTCTTGACGTAGAGCTTCTCGACGTCCATATCAAAGTTGTTCTCAGCGTTTGCAACAGCAGAACGCAGGACTTTCTCAACTACCTCGGCACCAGCCTTCGGCGTGAATTTCAGAATCGCGAACGCTTCAGCGACGTTCTTGCCACGGATGAGATCCATGACGACACGAACTTTGCGCGGAGCGATGCGAACATATTTAGCTACTGCTTTAGATTCCACAAGGATTCTCCTTTCGCAAAATTATCTCAGAGAGGTCTTTCTCTCTTCGCCGGCATGGCCTTTGAACGTGCGCGTCGGTGCGAACTCACCGAGCTTATGGCCTACCATGTCTTCCGTGATGTAGACCGGCACGTGCTTGCGGCCATCATGGACGGCAATCGTGTGACCGACGAAATCCGGGAAAATCGTGGAGCTTCTCGACCAGGTCTTGACAACCTTCTTATCGTTAGCCTCGTTCAGGGCCGTGATCTTCTTCATCAGGCTCTCTGCAACGTAAGGTCCTTTTTTAATAGATCTTGACAAAGTGTCTCCTCCTTTCGTCAGGCGGCACTAGGCTGCCTGTCGATTTCTATTATTTCGTGCGTCCTTTGACGATGAGCTTGTCGGATGCTTTCTTGCGACGGGTCTTTGCACCCATAGCGCATTTGCCCCATTTCGTAACAGGGTGCTTGCGGCCAACAGGGGAGCGGCCCTCGCCGCCGCCGTGCGGATGGTCGTTCGGGTTCATCGCTACGCCGCGGTTCTCCGGGCGAACGCCGAGCCAGCGGTTACGGCCAGCCTTACCGATCGTGATGTTCTCGTGTTCGAGATTGCCGACCTCGCCGATCGTGGCGCGGCAATTGATGTGCACCTTGCGGAGCTCACCAGACGGCATGCGGAGGAGTGCATAATCGCCTTCCTTAGCCATGAGCTGTGCGGACGTACCAGCACTGCGGACGAGCTGTGCGCCCTTGCCGATCTTGAGCTCGACATTGTGTACCGTCGTGCCGACCGGGATGTTCTTGAGCGGGAGTGCGTTGCCGACCTTGATATCAGCGTCCGGGCCGGAAACGACCTGATCGCCGACCTTGAGGCCGTTCGGTGCGAGGATGTAGCGCTTCTCGCCGTCAACGTAGTTGAGCAGAGCAATGCGGGCGCTGCGGTTCGGATCGTACTCGATCGTAGCGACGCGAGCCGGGATACCGTCCTTCGTGCGCTTGAAATCGATCACGCGATAGAGGCGCTTATGGCCGCCGCCCTGATGGCGGACGGTCAGGCGGCCCTGCTGGTTACGGCCGCCGTTCTTCTTCAGGCGTTCCGTCAGGGACTTCTCAGGCTTGCTTGCCGTGATCTCATCGAACGATGCGACCGTCATGAAGCGTCGGCCTGCAGAATATGGTTTAAAACTCTTTACTGCCACTTAAATGTACCTCCTTTTCTCGATTATGCCTCGAAGAACTCGATGCTTTCGCCAGCAGCGAGCTTCACGATGGCTTTTTTATAGTCAGGGCGCTTGCCAGACGTGCGGCCCATGCGTTTCGTTTTGCCAAGTACGTTGACCGTATTGACTTTCTCAACTTTGACTTTGAAGATCTCAGCGACTGCTTTGGCAATCTCGATCTTGTTGGCTGCTTTCGCAACAACGAAGACGTACTTGCCTTCAGCCATGAGCTGAGTCGTTCTCTCAGTGATCAGCGGACGGATCAGGATATCACGTGCTTCCATTATGCGAATACCTCCTCGATACGGGTGATGGCATCCTTCGTGATGAACAGCTTGTCATGATGAAGGATATCATAGACATTCAGGCCAAGAGCCTGGATGGCTTTCGCACCCGGGATGTTGCGTGCGGATTTCTCGACGTTCTCAGCTTCATCAGCCGTGATGAAGAGAGCCTTGGAATCGACGCCGAAGTCACCGAGCATCTTGACAACCTGCTTCGTCTTCGGAGCATCGAAGTTGAGGCTCTCGAGAACGATGAGGTCGCCGCTCTTGACTTTATCGGAGAGTGCGCACTTGAGTGCGAGGCGACGCTGCTTGCGCGGCATGCTGAACGCATACTTGCGCGGATGCGGTCCGAAGACCGTACCACCGCCAACCCACAGCGGGCTGCGCGTCGAACCAGCACGTGCACGGCCCGTGCCCTTCTGCTTCCACGGCTTACGGCCGCCACCGCGGACAAAGCCGCGCGTCTTCGTGGCATGCGTGCCGAGGCGCTGAGCTGCGAGCTGCATCACGACGGCCTGATGCAGGAGGCCTGCATTCATCTCTACGCCGAAGATGCTGTCATTCAATTCGATATCGCCAACCTGATTGTTGGTGATGTCATAAACTGCTACTGTAGCCATAATTGTTGGTGTCCTCCTTCCAATCAGTTTTTGCCCGGCTTAACGGTGTTCTTGATCACAACGAAGCTCTTCTTCGGGCCCGGAATAGCACCCTTGATGAGGATGAGGTTGCGGTCTGCATCGACACGGACGACCGTGAGGCGCTGAACCGTAACGCGCTCGCCACCCATGCGGCCCGGCAGCTTCTTGCCCTTGAGGACACGTCCGCCAGGACCGGAAATCATAGCACCCGTGGAACCCGGCTCACGATGGGACTTGGAGCCATGGCCCATAGGACCGCGAGCGAAGTTGTGACGCTTGATACCGCCGGCAAAACCCTTGCCCTTGGAAGTACCCGTAACATCAACAAGTTCTCCAGCACTAAATATGTCAACGCCGATGGTGTCACCGACTTTGTATTCAGAAGCATCTGCAAGACGCATCTCGCGAATGAACTTTACAGGGCTGACGCCTGCCTTCTCGAAATGGCCTTTCAGGGGTTTGTTCACTTTATTTTCTTTAACTTCACCGAAGCCGAGCTGTACTGCATTATAGCCGTCGGACTCAACCGTCTTGTTCTGGATGACGATGTTGTTGCCAGACTCTACGACCGTAACCGGGACAACCTTGCCTTCTTCCGTGAAGATCTGAGTCATACCAAGTTTTCTACCTAAGATAGCTTTCGACATTCATTCCACCTCCTCGGATTAAAGTTTGATCTCGATGTCTACGCCTGCCGGCAGGTCAAGACGCATCAGAGCATCGACCGTCTTGTTGGTCGGCTGTAGGATGTCGATCAGGCGCTTATGCGTGCGCATTTCAAACTGCTCACGGCTGTCCTTGTTGACATGCGGGGAACGCAGGATCGTGTAGATGTTCTTTTCCGTCGGAAGAGGAATCGGACCGGATACCATTGCACCAGTCTTCTTTGCCGTATCGACAATCTTTACGGCACTCTGATCGAGGGCTTTATGATCATAAGCCTTCAAACGGATTCTGATTTTCTGCTGTTTAGACAATTTGTTTTTCCTCCTTATCGTCCAGGCTCTTGGCCCAAACATTTCTCCGTAACAGTTCCCTCGGGTACACCCGAGCCATCTGCCACGTCATCGCATTGGGGGGTACCATATTGATTTTAACCTTTAAATAAGAGCGACGCGAGCGCCGCTCTTATGAAAAGATTAAGTTGAAAGATTAGCCTTCGACTTCCGTTACGCGGCCAGCACCAACCGTGTGACCACCTTCGCGGATAGCGAAGCGCAGGCCCTTCTCGATAGCGATCGGGGTGATGAGCTCAACTTCCATCTCGACGTTATCGCCAGGCATAACCATCTCCGTGCCTTCCGGCAGTTTGACTACGCCAGTTACGTCCGTCGTGCGGAAGTAGAACTGCGGGCGATAGTTCGTGAAGAACGGCGTATGACGGCCGCCTTCTTCTTTCGTCAGGACATAGACCTGAGCCTTGAACTTCGTGTGCGGATGAATCGTGCCCGGCTTTGCGAGAACCTGGCCACGCTCGATCTCTTTGCGGTCGATACCACGGAGCAGAGCACCGATGTTGTCGCCAGCCTCAGCGAAATCAAGCATCTTGCGGAACATCTCGATGCCCGTGACAACCGTCTGACGCGGCTCGTCCTGCAGACCAACGATCTCAACCGTATCGTTCATCTTGAGCTCACCACGCTCAACGCGGCCCGTTGCAACCGTACCACGGCCCGTGATCGTGAAGACATCCTCGACCGGCATCAGGAACGGCTTAGCGTTGTCGCGCTCCGGCGTCGGGATGTAGTCATCAACAGCTTCCATGAGCTTGATGATGTTCTTCTTCTGCTCTTCGTCGCCTTCGAGGGCCTTCAGAGCGGAGCCAGCGATTACAGGGATGTCATCGCCCGGGAAATCGTAGCTGGAGAGCAGCTCGCGAACTTCCATCTCGACGAGCTCGAGGAGCTCCGGATCGTCAACCTGGTCAACCTTGTTGAGGAAGACAACGATTGCCGGAACACCGACCTGGCGAGCGAGCAGGATGTGCTCACGCGTCTGCGGCATCGGGCCATCAGCAGCGGAAACGACGAGGATAGCACCATCCATCTGAGCGGCGCCCGTGATCATGTTCTTGACATAGTCAGCGTGGCCCGGGCAGTCAACGTGTGCATAGTGACGTTTCGGCGTCTCATACTCAACGTGTGCCGTGTTGATCGTGATACCGCGCTCGCGCTCCTCCGGAGCCTTATCGATATCAGCGTAATCTTCGAAAGAAGCTTTGCAACCCGGAGTCTCGGAGAGAACTTTCGTGATTGCAGCCGTCAGCGTCGTCTTGCCATGGTCAACGTGACCGATGGTACCGATGTTAACATGCGGTTTGGTTCTTTCAAACTTTTCTTTAGCCATTGTGATTTTTTCCTCCCTTATTCACCTTTGTTTTTTGCGACAATCTTGTCAGCAATATTTTTAGGAACTTCATCATAGTAAGCAACTTCCATGCTGTAGTTCCCTCGGCCCTGAGTCTTGGAACGCAGATCCGTCGAGTAACCGAACATCTCGGAGAGCGGAACGAAGCCCGTGATGACCTGGGAACCATTGCGCGCTTCCATACCATCGATACGGCCGCGGCGGGAGTTCAGATCGCCGATGACATCGCCCATGTACTCTTCCGGTACAGTGACTTCGACTTTTACATACGGCTCAAGCAGAACCGGATTTGCTTTTTCAGCACCATTGCGGAAGGCCATGGAGCCGGCAACCTTGAATGCTGCCTCAGAGGAGTCGACTTCGTGGAAGGAACCATCGAAGACCGTTGCCTTGATGTCGACCATCGGATAACCAGCGACAACGCCAGCTTCCATAGCCTGCTTGACACCATCTTCAATCGGCTTGATGAATTCTTTCGGGATAGCGCCGCCGACAACCTTGTTCTCGAACGAGAAGCCTTCGCCCGGCTCCTGCGGCTCGAGTTTGAGCCAGCAGTGACCGTACTGGCCGTGACCGCCGGACTGGCGGACGAACTTACCTTCAGCCTCAACGGACTTGCGGATTGTCTCGCGGTATGCAACCTGCGGCTCGCCGACTTTGCAGTCGACCTTGAACTCGCGGAGCATGCGGTCAACGATGATCTGCAGGTGAAGCTCACCCATGCCGGAGATGATCGTCTGGCCCGTCTCCTGGTCCGTGCGGACGCGGAAGGTCGGATCTTCTTCTGCGAGCTTCTGGAGTGCTACGCCCATCTTCTCCTGGTCGTTCTTCGTCGACGGCTCAACTGCAACGGAGATAACCGGATCCGGGAATACCATCGACTCGAGGATGATCGGATGCTCTTCATCGCAGAGCGTGTCGCCCGTCGTCGTGTCCTTGAGACCGACAGCAGCAGCGATATCACCGCTGTAGACGCGGTCGATTTCCTTACGGTTGTTCGCATGCATCTGCAGGATACGGCCGATACGCTCTTTCTTGCCCTTCGTGGAGTTGTACACGTAAGAGCCGCCATCGAGGATACCGGAGTATACGCGGAAGAATGCGAGCTTGCCGACGTACGGATCCGTCATGATCTTGAATGCGAGAGCGGCGAACGGCTCATCGTCGCTCGACGGACGATGGTCCTCTTCGCCCGTTTCCGGGTTGATGCCAGCGATTGGCGGGATATCCGTCGGAGCCGGCATGTAATCGACGATTGCATCGAGGAGCGGCTGGACGCCCTTGTTGCGATAGGAAGTACCGCAGGTGACCGGGCAGAGTTTGCAGGAAACCGTACCCTTGCGGATAACAGCCTTGATCTCGTCTTCCGTGATCTCCTCGCCGCCGAGATATTTCTCCATGAAGTCATCGTCGAGCTCGGAAAGAGCCTCGAGGAGGATTTCACGGTATTCTTCAGCCTGATCCTTCATGTCATCCGGGATCGCGACTTCATCTTCGACTTTGCCGAGGTCGTCTTCATAGACGATGGCTTCCATCTTGACGAGATCGATGATGCCCTTGAACGTGTCCTCAGCGCCGATCGGCAGCTGGATTGCAACTGCGTTTGCATTGAGGCGTTCCTTCATCATCTTGATGACATTGAAGAAGTCCGCGCCGGTGATGTCCATCTTGTTGACATAAGCCATACGCGGAACATTGTAATTCTCAGCCTGACGCCAAACGGTCTCAGTCTGAGGCTCAACGCCGCCGCGAGCAGTCAGGACTGCTACAGCGCCATCGAGTACGCGCAGGGAACGCTCAACCTCTACCGTGAAGTCCACGTGACCCGGCGTATCAATGATGTTGATGCGATGATTTTTCCAATGGCAGGTCGTTGCAGCGGACGTGATCGTGATACCACGCTCCTGCTCCTG
>NZ_DGWR01000002.1:217871-246378 GCF_002395285.1 Mitsuokella sp. UBA4253
GTCTTACCGGCATCGATGTGAGCCATGATACCGATGTTACGAGTCTTTTCAAGGGAATACTCTCTTGCCACTTTTGTTCTCCTTCTTTGAACTCTTCTCCCGTCACAGCAGGAGAAGACTGAGTCTTACCAACGATAGTGAGCGAAAGCCTTGTTGGCCTCTGCCATCTTGTGCGTGTCTTCCTTCTTCTTGATTGCTGCACCCGTGTTGTTTGCAGCATCCATGAGCTCACCGGAAAGACGCTCATCCATCGTCTTCTCACCGCGGAGACGAGCATAGTTGACGAGCCAGCGAATGCCGAGCGTCATGCGGCGGTCCGGACGAACCTCGACCGGAACCTGGTAGTTAGCACCACCGACGCGGCGTGCGCGAACCTCGAGAACCGGCATAACGTTCTTGAGAGCAGTCTCAAAAACTTCGAGAGGATCCTTGCCCGTCTTGGCACGGATCGTCTCAAACGCATCGTAAACGACGCGCTCTGCAACGCTCTTCTTACCGGAGAGCATTACCTTATTGATGAATTTCGTAACCGTCTTGCTGTGGTACACCGGATCCGGCAGTACGTCGCGCTTCGGTACGGAACCTTTTCTTGGCATTGTTTTACCTCCTTCTTCATTAGCATATTTTCCTGCTCAGGACAGGAACCGTTTCATTACTTCTTCTTCGCTTTAGCTTTCTTCGCACCGTACTTGGAACGACCCTGGCCGCGATCCTGCACACCGGCAGTATCGAGCGAGCCGCGGATGATGTGGTAACGAACACCTGGCAGGTCCTTGACACGACCGCCGCGAATCAGAACAACGCTATGCTCCTGAAGATTATGACCAATGCCTGGGATGTATGCGGTAACCTCGATGCTGTTCGTCAAACGAACACGGGCAACCTTACGCAGAGCCGAGTTCGGCTTCTTCGGCGTAGACGTGTAAACACGCGTGCAAACACCACGTTTCTGCGGGCAATTCTTGAGTGCTGGTGCTTTGGACTTCTCCTGCATGCTCTTTCTGCTCTTACGAACTAACTGATTGATAGTAGGCATACATGCACCTCCTTCCTTCATATTGAGAATTTATTATTTATTAAAACCCCGAAGCAGAGCTCCTGAGTTTTTAACAAATAGGCTGCTTGAGGACTGCCGCCGCTGCCGCGCCGACCTCAATGCCACATGCATTGCCGAGGTCAGCCATCGTCGCCGCACGCTCGACCGGGACATCCTGTTCCCGGCAGAGGATCTGCAGCGGTTCGATGACACGTTCATCTGCGTCATCGGCGACGAAGACGCATTCCGCATCCCCGCGCTTCACAGCTTTGGAAACCTGCTTGATACCCATTACCCGACTGGCGCTTTTCAGTGCATCCAGTGTCATTGCTTTCACTCTCCTGTATCACTAAATCGTGCGCTTGAATCAGGCACTCCTATAATATAACACCCTCCAAAACCCTTGTCAACACTTATTTTATATAGTTTTGTGTGTCCACGCTGTCTAGCGTATCATTTTTATGGACGCGCGCAAAAACAGCACTTTCATTCCTCGTACAGAGGACATTTCTGGCAAAAGTATACAAAAAATAAAAGGCCCGCAGACTGCGGACCTTTTATGTATACAGAGCGGCTCGACCGCCCTGTGGCTATGCGATTCGATTACTTGTTGGCAGCGATGACCTTCATGGCAACCTCAACGACATGCTGCTTCGTGAAGCCGAACTTCTCGAAGAGCTGTGCCGCCGGTGCCGAAGCGCCGAAGCCTTCCATGCAGACCGTTGCACCGTCGAGGCCGACGTAGCGGCCCCAGCCGAAGCTCGAGAGCGCCTCGACAGCGACGCGCGCGCGGACATCCTTCGGCAGGACGCTCTCCTTATACTCAGCGCTCTGCTGCTCAAAGAGATCCATGCACGGCATCGAGACGACGCGGACGTCGATGCCGCTCTTGGCGAGCTCTTCCTGTGCCTCGATGGCCAGCGATACCTCAGAGCCCGTGCCGATGAGGATACCGGCCATGTTCGCCGGATCCTTCGCCTCGGAGACGACATAAGCACCCTTGAGGGCATCCTTGCTCGAGCCCGGGAGCTGCGGCAGGTTCTGGCGCGTGAGCACGAGAGCCGTCGGCGTCTTCGTAGACGTCACAGCGAGGTACCAGCCGGCAGCCGTCTCCGTTGCATCAGCCGGGCGGAAGACATTGATGTTCGGCAGGGCGCGCAGCATGGCCATCTGCTCGATTGGCTCATGCGTCGGGCCATCCTCGCCAACACCGATGCTGTCGTGCGTGAAGACGTACGTCACTGGCAGGCCCATCAGGGCAGCCAGGCGGACCATCGGCTTCGTGTAGTCACTGAAGACGAAGAACGTCGCGACATAGGCGCGCAGGCCGCCGTGGAGCATCAGGCCATTGGCAATCGCGGCCATGGCGAGCTCGCGGACGCCGAAATGCAGGTTGCGGCCCGCATAGTTGAACTTGCTGAAGTCCCCCTCGCCTTCCATATGCGTCTTGTTCGACGGTGCGAGGTCAGCACTGCCGCCGATGAGGTTCGGCATGATGTCCTTGAGGCGGTTGATCATCTTGCCGGAGAGATTGCGCGTTGCGACAGCCTTGTCCTCATAAGCCCAGAACTCATCGTTGTTGTAGAGCGCCTCGGCATTGACAGCCGTGTGGTACTTCTCCCAGCGAGCCTTGTCCTCCGGGAACTTCTCGCAGTACTCAGCGAACATCTTGTTCCAGGCCGCCTCTGCCGCCTCACCCTTCTTGGCGAGATCAGCATAGTGGTCGTAGACATCCTGCGGGATGTTGAAGGACTTGTCCGGTTCCGGCCAGCCGAGGTTCTCCTTCATGGCCTTGACGTTCTCCTCGCCGAGCGGCTCGCCGTGAGCGCTGGCCTTGCCCTGCTTGGCCGGGCAGCCGTAGCCGATCTGCGTCTTGACCGTGATGAAGGACGGATGCTCCTTGTCAGCCTTCGCTTCTTCGATGGCCTTGCCGATGGCCTCGAGATCATTGCCGTCCTCGACTGTGATCGTCTGGAACCCAAAGGCACGCATACGAGCCTGGACATCCTCCGTGAAGGCGATGTCCGTGTTGCCCTCGATGGAGATCTTGTTGGAATCGTAGAGGATGATGAGCTTCGAGAGGCCAAGCGTGCCAGCGAGCGAGAACGCCTCCGAGGAAATGCCTTCCATCATGCAGCCGTCGCCGCCGAGCGCGAACGTGTAATGGTCGACAACCGGGTAGCCCGGGCGGTTGAACATCGAAGCGAGGTGTGCCTCTGCCATCGCCATGCCGACAGCCATGCCCATGCCTGCGCCGAGCGGGCCCGTCGTGGCTTCGACGCCGACCGTGTGGCCGTACTCCGGATGGCCCGGCGTCAGCGAGCCCATCTGGCGGAACTCTTTCATATCATCCATCGTCAGGCCATAGCCGTAGAAATGGAGCAGCGAATAAAGCAGCGTCGAACCGTGGCCGCCCGACAGGATGAAGCGGTCGCGGTTGGCCCATTTCGGGTCCTTGGCATTGTGGTTCATGTGATTTGCCCAGAGCTCATACGCCATCGGAGCGCTGCCGAGCGGCAGGCCCGGATGACCGGATTTTGCCTTCTGGATTGCATCTGCTGCGAGCACGCGGATCGCGTTCACGCATTTCGTATCGATGTTACTCAAAGTGTATCTCTCCTTACCACTTGATTCTGAAAATTCCTGATGAATCCTCTCACTCCATCTATTCTACAAGATTTTATATAAAAAGTACAGTAGCTTGTAGAAATTTTATATGACTTGGTACCAATTCCATGGTGTTCAGCGTATATCAGGACGAAGTGCGACAGCCTTTCCCATATAGATGTGGTGGATATCACGCTGTGCTTTCCCCGTATCGGCGAGCACGAGCACGCGAATGCACTTCTCCAGGCTGCCCTCAATCGCACATTGACGCGCGTCAAAGAGCGGCACGAGATCAAACCCCGGCAATTGGCGCACACCAGCCGTCGGAAAAGCCGCCGTGAGATCTTCCGTCATGCTGAAGATCACCGCACCGATATCCTCCGGTGCCAGTTCATTGCGCTCGATGAGCTCCTGCATCATCGCCTTGGCCGCCTGCCAGATGGCAGCTTTCTCGTTCTTCTCCACGGTGATTGCACCGCGCACACCTCTCATGCCCATGATGTTCCACTCCTTCTGCCTATGCCCCCATGTCCTGCGCATGGGCTGCGATCAAAAACTGCTTTCTATCACATTTTACCATGATGCGCCGAATACCGCCACCGCAAAACCATAGACAAAAGGCCCGCCGCAATGCGGCGGGCCTTGGAGCTAGGCTCCTTTGTGTATTTCCCAGATCAGGCGGATGCTCAGCACGAAGGCGATGAGGTACCCGAGGAAACCGAGCAGCGGGATCTCCATGATCTTCGGCGTCATATTCGTCGTGCAGATCGTACTGGATCCGAGGAGCAGCGCTGCGCAGAGAACGGCGATGATGACCTTGTTGATCATCTTGTCCATGCGGTTCAGCGGCTCCTCCGAGCCCGTGAGGTCGAGGTTGACCTTCGTCTGGCCGCTCATCGTCATCTTGAGGATGTCCGAGATCTGTTCCGGCAATTGTGCGGACTTGCGCATGAGCAGGAAGCCCTCGCGCTTGACCTTGTCCATCTCATCGTGCCAGCTGAAGTTCTTCTTGAAGTCGAGGGCGAGGCTCTTCGCGAAGATCTCGACGAAGCTGACCTTCGGGCAGCAGAGACGCATGACCCCCTCGATCGTCAGGACACCGCGCGCGAACATCGAGAGCCCCTGCGGACAGGCGATGCGGTGAACGCGCAGGATATTCATGATCTGGCGCGTCAAGACGCCCATCTGCAGCGACTTGAAGTCGAGTGAGCTGTACTGCGCCATCATCGAATCGATGTCCTGATAGAGCGCTGTGTGGTTGATGCGGCCGCGCACGACGCCCAGAGAGAGCACGGCGGCTTTCATCTCAAAGGTATCGTGATTGGCAAGCGCCATCACAGCCTTGCGGATGGCAATGCGGTCGCGGCTCGAGAGGCGCCCCATCATGCCGAGGTCCAGCCAAACGATGCGGCCGTTCTTCACCCAGATATTGCCCGGGTGGGGGTCGGCATGGAAGTAACCGTCCTCGATGATCTGCTTGACGTAGTTCTCGCCGAGATGGCGCCCGAGCAGGTTGATGTCGTAGCCATTCGCGCGCAGCTTGTCGAAGTCATCGATGCGGATGCCGTCGACAAACTCCATGACGAGAATGTGCTGCGTCGAGAGCTGGCGGAAGACCCGTGGGCAGCTGACATAGTCGACATCGCGGTTGAGGTGCTCGAACTCTTCGATGTGGTCGGCCTCCATGAGGAAGTCCATCTCCTGTTTGGCGATCGTCCACATCTCGTCGAGGACCATGTTGAAGTCGAGGACATCCTGCGAGTGGCTGACGATCTTCAATAGCGTCGCCGCGCGCTTGAGGAGCACGATGTCCTTGCTCATGATCTCGTAGATGCCCGGCCGCTGCACCTTGATGACGACTTTCTCGCCTGAGGTCAGCACAGCGCGGTGCACCTGTGCGATGCTCGCCGAGCCCAGCGCTTCCTCGTCGATGGAGCGGAAGATCTGAGACCAGCGGCGGCTGTACTCCTTCTCGATGACCTCGAGGATGATGGGAAACGGCAGCGGCTTCGCACCGGACTGCAGCTTCATGAGCTCATCGCAGTACTCCGGCGGCAGGAAGTCCGGCCGCATGCTCATGATCTGGCCGAGCTTGACAAATGTCGGACCGAGGTCCTCGAGGACCTGCCGCAGCTTCTCCGGCGTCATGCCGCGCACGACTTCGCGTCTGCGCAGGACACCGATCATCTCGCGCAGGCGCCCTGTAGCGCCCGCATCCTCTATCGCATTCTGCAAGAATTTATCGAGCATCCGTCATCGCCCATCCTTACATCCTTACATCTTCAGTGTCTAACGTCTTACTTCTTGTACTTCTCCTGGAGCTGCTGGCGCACCGTCTCATTCGCGAGGAAGTCATCGTACGTCGAGAGGCGGTCGACAACGCCGTCCGGCGTGATGTCGATGATGCGGTTCGCGATCGTCTGGACGAACTCGTGGTCGTGCGAGACGAAGAGCGCCGTACCCTTGAAGGCGATCAGGCCGTTGTTGAGCGCCGTGATCGACTCGAGGTCGAGGTGGTTCGTCGGCTCATCGAGGAGCAGTACATTCGCGCCCGAGAGCATCATGCGCGAGAGCATGCAGCGCACGCGCTCGCCACCGGAAAGGACGGACGCCTTCTTCTGGCTCTCCTCGCCGGAGAACAGCATGCGGCCGAGGAAGCCGCGCACGAACGTCTCGTCCGGATCCTTCGAATACTGGCGCAGCCAATCCACGAGGTTGAGGTCGACGCCGTCGAAGTAAGCCGAGTTGTCGGATGGCAGGTATGCCTGCGTCGTCGTCACGCCCCACTTGAACGTACCCTCGTCCGCCTGCTCCTCGCCCATGAGGATCTTGAACAGCATCGTCTTGCCGATGCTGTTCGGGCCGACAAAAGCGACCTTGTCGCCGCGCTTCAGCGTGAAGCTGACATTCTTGAGGACCTGCTCACCGTCGACCGACTTGGAGATGCCGTCGACCTGGAGCAGCTGGTCGCCCGCCTCGCGGTCCGGCGTGAAGGCGATGTACGGATAGCGGCGCGAAGACGGCTTGATGTCCTCGACCTTGATCTTGTCGAGCAGCTTCTTGCGGCTCGTCGCCTGCTTGGACTTCGCAGCATTGGCGGCAAAGCGCGCGATGAAGGTCTGCAGTTCCTTGATCTTCTCCTCGGCCTTCTTGTTCTGCTCCTTCTGCAGCTGCAGGGCGAGCTGGCTCGACTGATACCAGAAATCGTAGTTGCCCGCATAGAGCTTGATCTCGCCGAAGTCAACGTCGCAGATGTAGGTGCAGACCTGGTTGAGGAAGTGGCGGTCATGCGAGACGACGATGACCGTATTCGGGAAGTCGGCGAGGAAGTTCTCGAGCCAGTTGATCGACTCGACGTCGAGGTGGTTCGTCGGCTCGTCTAAGAGCAGGATGTCCGGGCTGCCGAAGAGCGCCTGGGCGAGCAGCACGCGGACCTTCTCCTTCGCCGTGAGGTCCGCCATCTTCATCGTGTGCTCCTCTTCGGGGATGCCGAGGCCATTCAACAGGCGCGCGGCCTCGGACTCTGCGTCCCAGCCGTTGAGTTCGGCAAACTCCGCCTCGAGCTCCGAAGCGCGCATGCCGTCCTCTTCGGAGAAGTCCGGCTTCGCGTAGAGCGCATCCTTCTCATCCATGATCTCCACAAGGCGCTTGTGGCCCATGATGACCGTGCGCAGGACCTCGTAGTCATCATAGGCGTAGTGGTCCTGCTGCAGGACAGCGAGGCGCTCGCCCGGCGTGATCTCGATCGTGCCGCCTGTCGGCTCAATGTCGCCTGCCAGCAATTTGAGGAAGGTGGACTTGCCGGCACCGTTCGCGCCGATGATGCCGTAGCAGTTGCCCGGCGTGAACTTGAGGTTGACGTCCTTGTAGAGGACGCGCTTGCCAAACTGGAGGCTGACATTATTGACTGTAATCATCGAGTGATTTCATCCCTTTCAATCTGGAAATAATTGCGATCTTGATTTCTTTATGCATGACAGAGGGCTCAGATGCCCCTGCATCATTCGGTCAGCATGGCGCGAAACATCGAGAGGATGCTCTGGCCGTACGTGTATCCCGGCACAGCCCAGCGGCCGTTGAGGTCTTCCCACGTGCCGAGCGTGCGCGTGCCGTAGGAGTCGCGCACGAGCTGGTAGCGCGGGTCGATGACCGGCTCGCTCGGCTCGCGCGTCGACGAATACGCCAGGAGGTGCTGGATGTGCGCGCGGACACCGAGCTGCGCCGTCGCGAAGAAAGCGCCCTTGACGCCGCCGCCCGTCGTCCCGAGGCCGCAGAAGTTGTTCTGCTGCGGGATGACATCGCCGCCGTAGCGGAAGAAGCCTGTCTCCTTGAGCGCCTGAGCAAAGGCGACGTCCGGGCGGATGCCCTCGCGCGCACCTTCTTCATAGTAGTACGAGACGAGCTGCTGCGGCGAAACGGTGATGTCCGGGTTCGGGTTGTTGCTCAAGAGGTAGCGCACGCACTGCTCCTGGCTCGCGAGCGGCGTGCCGATGATCGAGTTGTCGTAAGCCGAGATGGTCTGCGGCACGGCAAGCGGTGTCATCTGCTGAGCGGCCTGTCCAGACGGATAGAGGATGTTGTGGATGCGCGACTGGAAGTCGCTGCCGCCCGACAGTTCCTTTTCCGATGTTGCGTGCAACTGATCCTCACCGCGCAGATCCTGGCGGATGCCGATCTTCGGGTCGGCCTGATGCTTGCGGGAAGGTCTTTGTGCCTGCTTTGTCTCGTTCATGACATCCGGCACGGCTACCGTGACCTCAGCGCTGTTCTGCGGGGCCTTGTGGGCGCGCTTTGCCTCTGTGACAGACGGCGCATAAAGCAGGAACGAGCCGAGAACGACTCCCGTTAACAGATATTTTCCATACGAATTCCAATGCATTGACACGGATCGAAACACTCCTTATACGATATACGAGTTACAAGATTGACCAGAAACCATAGAAAAAATACAAGAGGAAGGCCACCGCCAGCACGCGCAGGAAGCGGCTGACGTGCCCGCCCGACAGCAGAGTCAGGCTGACGTAAGCGATGCAGGCCGCCCCAAGACCTGCCGCGATGTCCTGCGCGAGCGGCAGGATGAGGAAGAGCAGCCCCGCTGCCACCTTGTCTGCAATACCGCCTGAGAACACCGGCTTCATGCGCAGCAGGAGTACGAGCCCCGCCCCTGCAAAGGCTGGAGCGAAGATGCTCGGGAACGAGGCCATCGACTGCAGCGTCGGCTCCATGAAGAGCAAGAGCGCGAGAAAAGCTGCCGTCCAGTATGCCATGCGGCCCTTGCGGCCGCCCGTGGCCTGCCCCACCGCCGACTCCGGCGCCGCCGTCAGCGGCATCGTGCCGAGCAGGCAAGCGATGAAGCTCAGGCCACTCAGGGATAGCAGTGACCGTCCCATCTGCCCGTCATCAAGATGCGGAGCAAGTGCCTTGAGCCCTCCCCACCCCGAGAGGATGAGGAAGAGCGAGAGGACGAGCGAGAGGTCTGCATAATCACATACCTTTATATTTTCCCACCCGTTCATGAATATGAGCTGAAGGCCGGTGCGGTCGAGGCCCTCCGGCAGGAAAAAAGGCGCATCCGGCAGGACCCAGAAGCCACCGGCGAAGGCGAGGACAGCGCTCGTGAGAACGCCGCCGAGCACGGCCCAGCGCGCCCCGACGGCCATGAGGGAGAGCATCGCGATGATGCCGACGAGGCTCAGGTAGGCCACGGGGTCCGCCATATTGCCAAGCTGCACAGGGCCCGTCGGCGAGCCCATGAGGAGGTGCCCCTGATAGAGGCCCTGCACGAGCAGCATGAGGCCGACAGCACCCTGAAGGCCGTCCGCGATGCACGGGGGGAAAAGCTGAACAAGTCCCGCCAGCTGTCCCGGCCGCTTCGAGAATACGGTAAAGGCGAGTGTCGCCGTCATGACGAGCGAGACGACAGCGCCCATAAAGAGCACCATCTGCCAGCTCACACCGTGCGCGAGCATGACGACGGCGACGAGCCACGAGGTCAGCGCCGCTCCCGGCGCCGCAGCGACGGGCAGGCCGAGCCTCCCGAAGGCCAGCGTGCCCGCGATGGCCATGAGCATCGAGGCCGTGTAGATGCCCATGAACGGCGCCCCCACCTGCGTCAGGAGCGTCGGCACGAGCAGCAGCGAGGCCGAAAGAGAGAGCGCTGCCAAAAATCCAGGCAGCATTTCCTGCATGAGAACTCCTCCTTGAAATCAGACTAATATTTTCTATTTTATCATAGAATCCAAGGAATCTCCATCGATGTACAGGAACTCCTGCAAAAAGTCGGTGGGATTCAGGCAATCTCCATCGAATCGATGCTATAATGAAAAGACAAACACCAGCAAGATTGACTCTAGGAGGAATCACCATATGAAAAAATCCATGGGCATGGTCAAGGTGGCTGCTGCACTGGCCATCGTCCTTCTCTTCCTCATCATCCACCTGGCAGACCCTGCCTTCCTGCCGCACCTCTGCGGGCTGCTCGCACGCGGCGACATCCAGGAGACAGCCGCCTACATCGCCTCCTTCGGCAAATGGGCCGTCGTCTTCAGCTTCCTCTTGACGCTCTTCGTCAACGCGCTGGGCTTCCCGCCCGCCATCATCTTCTCGACAGCCAACACGCTGATCTTCGGCATCTTCTGGGGCATCTTCCTCTCCGTCACCGCCGAGACCGTCGGCGTCCTGCTGAGCTTCGTACTGCTGCGCTTCTTCTTCCGCGATGCGGCCGAGAAGATCATCAACAAGCACCCGACCCTATCAAATCTCGATAAGTACAGCGGCAGGCGGGGCTTCGTCGTCATGCTGATTGCCCGCATGGTGCCGTACTTCCCCTCCATCCTGCTCAATGCGCTCGGCGCACTCTCCGCCATGTCGATGCGCGATTACGTCATCGCCTCCTTCGTCGGTAAATTCCCCTCGACGGGCATCGAGGCCATCATTGGCCACGACACGCTCACGCATCAGGAAGACCCGACGCGCCTCATCGTCGTCTGCGTCTTCGCCGTCATCCTGGTCGTGGGCGCCTGGATCTACGAGAGGCGAGCCGCCAAGCACGCGCCGGAAGCGTGATCAGATATTGCCGAGATGAACAAAGCGAAGCCTTGTCCCGGCAATCCGCCTGAGTCGCTGCAGCGTCTCAGCAGGCGTCATGGGGATATCCGAAAGGTAGCGCGGGAAGTAACGCGAGAGGTGGAGCGGCAGCTCCGCTGAGATGCCCGCCAGCCACTCTGCCTCCGCCGCCATCTCCTCGGCGCCATCGTTCTTTCCCGGTATCACGAGCGTCGTGACTTCCACATGGACGCCCTGTTCAGCCGCCATCTCGATGGCGGCTTTTGTCGTCTTGAGGTCACCGCCGATCCAGTCGTAGAACGACTGCGTGAAGCCCTTGAGGTCGATGTTGACGGCATCGACATACGGCAGCAGGTGAAGCCAGGGGTCCTTCTCGATCTGGCCGTTCGTCACGAGCACGACGGCGAGGCCCGCTTCCTTCAGGAGCCTTGCCGTATCGTAGACGAATTCATAGCCGACAAGCGGCTCGTTGTAGGTGAAGGCCACGCCGATGTTGCCCGACGTCTCCTCGAGCCGCTGCGCCGCCGCCACGATTTCCTTCGGCGATGTGCGGTCCATCGGCAGCTGCTGTCCCTCAAATCCGTCGCGACCCGCCTGCGAGATTGTGTAGTTCTGGCAGAACGGGCAGCGCAGGTTGCAGCCGAAGCTGCCGAGCGAGAGGATATGGCTTCCCGGGTGGAAGTGGTAGAGCGGCTTCTTCTCGATGGGGTCAAGCGCCGCCGACGTCAAGAGGCCGTAACTCAGAGAGCGGATGATGCCGCCCTGATTCTGCCTCGCGCGGCAGAATCCTGTCTGCCCATCAGAAAGATGGCAGCGGTGCGGGCAGAGCCAGCAGACAGCTTTTCTGCCAGGTGCTCCAGTTGCATCAGACATGGCGCTTCACCTCGAAGCGCCAGAGCGTTACCTTCTCCTTCGCGCCGATATTGCCCTTGCGGCGCGCGATGGCAATCTGCTCGTCCACCGTATCCACACCGGCGAGATCCGGCAGCAGGACGCCGCGCCGCTCACCGTTCTGCACGATGACGCCGTAGCGCTTGACGTCGAGAGCCTTCGGCGAGTCAATCGGCTCCGGCTCAGACAGCACATCGACATCGTAGACCAGTCTCGAAAGTTCGTCCGGCGTGACCTGCGGGAAGCGCGGGTCGTGCATGCCAGCCGAGACGGCGTTGCAGATGATCTCCTCGGCGAGATTGCGGCGGCCCGGTGCCAGCGTGCCGATGCAGCCGCGCAGGCGTCCATCCTTCTTGATGGAGACGAAGCACCCCGCGCGCCTGTCCTGCAGGTCCTCAGGAAGGTCTTTCGGCAGGGGCATCATGACGTGGCTGCGCACAAATGTCTCGAGACTCTCGCGCGCCAGGCGCACATAGGCGTCCTCATGCTCGCGTATCGCTGCGATGTCTTTTTCCTCCCGCTCGACGAGCTGGCGGCCAATGTCGCGCGAATCATCGCGTCCTTTCGGCGTGAAATAGGCGACGCCGTAGCCGACGCCAAACGGGCCTTCATGCGAGAGCAGTTCCCCCCTGACCGCCTCCCGGTCCAAGGCCCCCGCCATGATCCAGAATGAGCGCAAACCGCACTCTGCCGCACCTTCGGCCAGATCCGGCGAGATCGTCAGCAGCGACAGAAAGTCCGCTGCACCGAGGTCTCTCGTGACCGCTTCATCAAAGACAGGGCCGTCCTTGGCAAAGCCATACGGGCCGTCCGCCTTGAGCTTGTGCGAGAGGTCGCCGCTCGCGATGAATACGACGCGGCGGCCGAGCTTTTCTGCTGTCTCTGCAATCTTCTCGCCGAGCCGGTAGTGGACATCAGCGCCGAGGCCCGAGAGGCCGATACGCACGACCTTGACCGGCTTTTTGAGCTCCGGCTGCAGGAAGTAGAGCGGGATCATCGTGCCGTGGTCGAGCGCCGGCTCCCGCTCGCCGAGGAAGCCGGCAGGGAGATTGTCTGCCGCACAGGCATCCGCCAGTGCCTTTGAGAAGACATCGTCGTACGCCGCCTCGATCTTGACCTCCGGGCAACGGAACGCCGAGAAATCCCCCACAGCCTTCTTGCCCGGTGAAATGTGGAAGTAATCGCTGTAAAGTGTCGCATGCGGGCTCGTGATGACGACCGTATCCGGTTCCAGCGCCGCCGCCCGGCGCATGACCTCGCCATATGCCGCCGTCGTCCTCGCAATCTTCTTCTCCTCACCCCTGCCAATCTCCGGCAGAATGATGGGCGGATGTGGCACCGCCATAGCAGCCACGACTGCCATAAGAACCCCTCCTTTTGACCAGGAATCAAAATCCAATTCATCACTAATAAAAAGATTACGAGAAATTTCAAAAAAATCCTGCTTTCATCGCAGGAAAATTGTCCCAGCGGGGCAAATGACGTATAATACTAGTAAGAAAGCGACAGGAGGAAATCATGCATAAAATGTCCAGAAGAACCTTCCTCAAACTCTGCACGAGCGCGCTCGTAGCACTCGGCCTCGGGCGATACATCCCGGCAGCGGCCGCCAGCCGCACGATACAGTTCCCGCGCCAGATCATCACAGCAGACTCCAGCACGAGCCGCACCATCATGTGGCAGGCAGACGGCGGGCAGCAGGATGCAGCCTTTGTACTGACCGCGCCGAACGGCAATCCTGAACCCTATGCACCAGAGGCCAACACCCTGCTGCAGGACGCGACGACCACGACGTTCTACACCGTACGTCTCACCGGTCTGACGCCCGGCACGCATTACGAGGGCACCATCCGGATGGCAGATGAGACCGTCGCACTGCCGATCGTGACGGCTGCTGATGAGGACGCCGCCTTCGAGGCACTGCTGATCGACGACTCCCAGTGCGGCGAAACATACGCCCCCTTCGCGAAGCTCCTCGAGAAAGCCCTTGCGCGCAATCCCCAGGCATCATTTCTCGCCGACATCGGTGACCTCACCGACAACGGCCAATCCTCCTGGCACTGGGACAGCTTTCTCTCCGTGCTCACGAGCGGCCGCGCGAAAGACATGCCGTTCGTCCCCGTCATGGGCAATCACGAGTGCTACGGCCTCGACTGGCAGTTTGCCCTGCCGCGCCGCTATCTCGCATCCTTTTCGGTCCCCGATAACGGCAGTCGGAATTTCCCCGGCTACTACTATTCGTTCGACTATGGCCCCGCCCACTTCATCGTGCTCAACACGCAGCTCACTGAGCTCAACGACCTGAAGCCGGGTCTCCTGCAGGAGCAGCTGCTCTGGCTCAAGCAGGATGCCGAATCTGCCAAAAAGCCCTGGAACATCGTCCTGATGCACAAGGATGTCATCGCCTACGATGAATACCAGCCGGGCACCGGCCACACGGGCGGCATCAGCGATGTCGGCCACGACTTCATGAAGGCCTTCGATGCGCTCGGCATCGACCTGGTGCTCACCGGCCACATGCACACGTACCGCAACCGCGGCCATATCTACAACGAACAGCCAGATCATCGCGGGCCTGTCTACCTGATGTTCGGTCCCGCCGGCAACGAGCGCTACACCGTGCCGCCCGACACGACCTTTGACAAAGTCAGCCTCGACCAGTCCGACCCAAACCGCTACCGCAACTACATGACGCTCGCCGTCACGCCTGCAAAGCTCATCGCCACCTGCTTCCTGGAAGACGGCTCCACGATTGACCGCGTCACGCTGACGAAATGAAAAACACCTCGATGCCATCCATGCATCGAGGTGTTTCTGTTAGTTTGACAGTTTGAGGGACTTGAGCCAGTCCTTGACCTTGGCATCGCTGAGGCTGCCCGTGAAGCACGTGCCGTCCTGCCAGCTGCCCTTGCCGCCGGCCATCTCGGCGAGCAGTTTGCCGCTGTTGCCGAGTGGTGAGCTCGCAGCCGTCGCAAAGGTCACGACCTGCTTACCCGAAAAATCATTGGCCTTGACGAAGGCATCGACCGGCCAGGCTGCAATGCCCCACCAGATCGGATAGCCGATGAAGACCGTGTCGTACGAGGCCCAGTTGTCCGGCACAGCTTTCTGGAGCTGGATCTTCTCGCGCAGCGAAGCGTCGTCGTGCTCGCGGCTCACGCGGCTGCTCGCGTCCTTGGAGTCGAGATCTGCCTCTGTGTAATCCGGCGAAGGGACAAGCTTCATGATATCAGCCTGGCGCTCCCTGGCAATGACCTCAGCCACACGCTCCGTGCGTCCTGTGGCGGAATAATAGACGACAATCGTCTTGCCGCCTGCCGCCGCTGCCGTACCCGACGAGGAGGACGCTGCCGTGCCGGCGGCCGCACTGCTGCCAGCCTGTCCGCCCGATGACTCCCCCGTCAGTGAGGACAGGCCACATCCGCCAAGCACCAGAGCCATCATGCTCATGCCACCGATTCTCAAAAACTCTCTGCGATTCATTTCGATTGCACTCCTTTCCAAAGCGATAAAAGCCAGCCGATCTCGGCAAACAACAGGAAGATGCCTGCCTGTGTCAGCGCATAGCCCGCACCATTATATGAAAGTGCCGGCGTCATGAAGATATGTGCGCCCTGCAGGTGGTCGACGAGCCGATCTTGATGGGCTGCATAGATACCGGCTGCCCCTAGCAGCATACCGAACCCCAATAGGAGCATCCTTGCAGGCAATGGCCGCGAGGGGATGCCTGCAGCGTGCAGCCATTTCTGCCACCATGCCCTCAAGTGCAGACCGAGATGGAGACCCGCCAGCACCAGGAAGTACCGTGCCGCCGTGCTGTGCAGCTGATAGAGCGAAGGATTGCCGCGCAGCGAGAACGGCACGACATCTGCAAAGAGCTCGCTCGACGTCAGGCAGCCGCTGATGACCGTCAAAAAGCAGGCACCAGCAAGCAGGATGTTCAGCAGGCACCGAAGAGCCCGCGGCTCATTCCACCGCCCGCTTCCAAGCGACGAAACATAGCGGCGGTTGAGTGCGAGATGCCAGGCAATCGGCAACAAGAAGGCCACCCCTACAGCTTCATGTACCAGAGGCGGCAGATAGAAGAACGCCATCTCACCGACCAGCAGGACGAGCATCAAGATATCCAGGCCGTACCTCATGGCTGCACCTCTCTCGTCTCCCTTACCGAACGCTCCCAGCCAGCCGGCACAGCATCCTTCGGCAAGCTCTGCTCGACGATTTCCTGCATCATGCGCACGTAGTCGTCCTCCGAGACATGGCCTTGCCGCAAGACGCACGTGAAGCAGAGCCACGCATAGACAAGTCCAAAGAGAATGAGGACGCTGGCCATCCACCCTTTCCAATCCGGTCTTTCCTTCCGCAAAATCATATCATCACCCCCCGTCTTCCTTTCTGTTTCCTGCTCTTTTCATTCTATCAGACGGTAGTTGCTGCCGGCCAAGCCCTTTTTACCGATCAAAGATTCAGTCCTATCGTCTCCGCCATATCACCGAACTGCGAGTGCTCGACGAGCGAGCGCGAGCCGCAGCCGATGCCGAGCACTTTGCCTGCATCCTGCCATTCCATATAGCGAACCAGGGTGTCGTAATGGTCAACGAGTGCCGACATCGTCCAATCGTCACGATTGTAAGCCGTCGCCATCAGGATGGACTTCTTGCCGTGGAGCCTGCCCGTGCGCGAGTAGAAGCGGTCGATGATGGTCTTGAGCTGTGCCGACATGCCGAAGTAATAAAGCGGCGTCGTCAGTACGAGCAGGTCTGCCTCCAGCATCTTCGGCATCAAGGCGTTCTCGATGTCGTCCTTCCAGATGCACGGGCCATCCATATGGCACTGGTCGCAACCGCGGCACGGATGCGTCTCGCTGTTGGCCGCATCAAAGGTGAACACCTCATGGCCGGCCTGTGTTGCTCCTTTCGTGAAGCGGTCAGCCAGATAGATAGAAGTCGACTCATCATGCGGATGCGGACTGCTTGTGATCACGACAATCTTCATTGCTTTCCCTCCCGAAATCTCACCTTTCTCATGCGCTGCCATACCTGAAGCATCCTTTTCCTGTCCCGTCAGTGCCGAAAGGCCACAGCCGCTGAGGAATACCGTCATGGCTCCCATGCCTGTCAGTTTTAAGAATTCCCTACGATTCATCAGAGCCGCCCTCTTTCTGCTTCCTCTCCAGTTCATAGATCATGTAGTCGATGCAGGAGAGCTTTTCCTGCGCCTCATGCAGAGCTGTCATGAGCTTGCGTCGGTGACGCCTAAGAAAGCAGATGCGCGCGGCATCATCCGGCAACGATGAAAGCTCGCTCCGGCAGGCATCGGCCTCACATATTCCCTGATGACATCCTCGCTCCATTGATTTCACATCCATACGCTTTCCTCATACCGTCACTGACCGTTGCGATCCATGCGCGCGCAGTCACCGACCTTCTCCCCCGTGACGAAGTACTCATACGTCGGGAATTCGAACAGGACAGGCTTGAACACGTGGTAATCAATCTTGCCTGCTTTGTTGAGGATCGTCTCACTTGCATACGTATTCTCAATGCGGCAGATGAAATTATCGAATCCATCCAGCTTGTAGTCATCGATGACAGAACACTCAATCGAAACTTTGGCCTTGTCGATGAGCGGTGTCCCCTGCTCTCCGAGCGTATAAGCAAACGTCCCAGACTTATCGGTCTTGTTCCCGGAAACTACGCCCATATAGTCCGCTTCTTTGAGCCAGCTCTCATCCACGACATTGACCGATACGTTCTTCGTCGCCAGGATTCCTCGATTCGTATAATGGCTCTCGACCATCGAGAGCATCAGGTGGCTGTGTGCCATGATGCCTGCATGCGCGACGAGCGTCCAATTCGGCTTGCCATCAACCATGCTGCCGACAACGACGAGCGGTGATGGATACAGTGCCAAGGCTTTACCAATATTTTTCTTCATTTCTATTTTCCTCCCAGTTCTTATCTTCGTCTCCTGATACTCTTATCTTACCTGCTCTACATTGAAATGTGAAATGCTTATATTTCAGCTTGCGTCATACATTTTTCTTATTAAATGCTTGTCAAAAAAGTACCTGCTTCCTAAAATAGAAGCAGGTACTTTTATCGCATACGAACGAAAGGGGAATCTTTGATGGAACTGCGCACCTTATCGTACTTCCTGGCCGTGGCCAGGGAACAGAATATGACCGAGGCCGCCAATGTGCTGCATGTGACGCAGCCGACACTCTCGCGCCAGATTGCCGACCTCGAAGACGAGCTCGGCAAGAAGCTCTTCACGCGCACGAGCCGCAGCACCGTGCTGACAGAGGACGGCATACACCTGCGCCAGCGGGCCGAGGAAATCCTCGCGCTCGTCAACCAGACAGAAGACGAGATGAAGAATGACACGATTGATCTTGCGGGCTGTATCCGCATCGGCGCAGGCGAGACGCATGCCATGCACATCCTCGCCGATCTCTTTGCCGAGCTGCATAGCCGCTACCCGCGCCTGACGGTCGAGCTCTTCACGGGCAATGCCGACACCGTCGAAGAAAAACTCGCGCACGGACTCATCGACTTCGCGCTGATGATCGAGCCGTTCAATGTCGAGCAGTATCACTTCATCCGGCTGCCCGAAACGATGCGCGTCGGCATCGTGACGCGCGATGACAGCAAATGGGCGCAGAAGAGCGGCATCACGCCCGACGACCTGAACGCAATGCCGCTGCTCATCTCCTCGCGCCAGTCGCTCAACCGCTATGACTACAGTCAATGGTCGGGCGGCAAGGTATCTGCTGAAACGATGAACATCGTCGGCAAGTTCGACCTCATCAGCAACGCCTCGCACTTCATCCGCACGGGCATCGCGAATGCCATCGGCATCGACGAGCTGCTGCAGCTCGACACCGGCCACTTAAAGTTCATCCCACTCGAGCCCGCCCTCACGCTCAGCGCCGTCATCGTCTGGAAGAAATACCGCCTGCTCTCCAAATCCAGCAGCGTCTTCCTCCAAGAACTCCAACAGTACATCGCCGAAGCGTCAAAAACGAACAGTAATCTGCCATAAAGCCACTTGTTACGAGCCGATAGGACAATCCGTCGCCTGTTGCTCATCTGCCCGGCAGTGTACGAACTTTGTGAGCAGCAGGGCAGCGGCCGCCAGCAGCAGGCCACCGCAGACGACGAAGGGCAGGCCGAGGCTGCGGATGAAAAAGCCGCTGATCATGGTTCCCGCCATGCAGCCGAGATTGGCCGCTGTCAAAAACAGGCCGTTGCTGAAATCCGGCGCATCCGATGCCACGCAAGCTAGCAGGTACTGATTGATGTTCGCATTGATGCCACCGAGGATGCCCCAGGCCACAATCAATGCCGCAAGAAGAGGCAGAAACTTCCCACCGCCCACAAAGAGCAGGCAGTAGAGCGCGATGGTACACAGCGGGAAAAGACGTACAGTCGTGCTGGGACACCTGGCGAGGAGATTGCCCCCCAGATAGCTTCCGCAGATGTTCAAGAGGCCATAGACGAGGAGCAGCGCTGCGATGAGCTCTCCCGGCAGTGCCGCAACCTTCTGCAAATAATCAGCGAGGTAGTTGTAGACACCGAAGATGGAACCGTTGAGGCAGATGACCGCCACGATGGCCAGCCAGACCGGCGGACGCTTCAGAACGGAAAGCTGCGCGCCGTAGCGCATTGGCTGCGCCACCGGCAAGTCCGGCACGAAGGCCATTGTCAGCAGAAACATGAGCCCCGTCACGCCTGCAAAGAAGACCATCGCCATCGAAAAGTCAAACGTCGCTGCCAAGACATTGCTGATGGGCACGCCGACGACCATGCCGGCCGCGACGCCCATGTTGATGCGCGCCACAGCCCGCGGCGCATCCTCTGGAGCCACCGAGGCAGCGGCCACGCTGAAGGCGAGTGCACAGTAGACCGGGTGGAAAAAGGCCGGCACGACGCGCAGCACTAAAAGGAGCTGGAAGTCGCTCGCAACGACGGCCAGTGCATTGCAGATCGTGAACACGCCCAGCACAAGCAGCATCACGTGCTTGCGATTGAAGCGCGAGAACAGCAACGGCATCGTCGGCCCTGCGATGGCCACGCCAAGCGCGAACAGACTGACGAGCATCCCCGCCTGTACGATATCCACCTGGTACATCTCCGCCGCCATCGGCAGGATGCCGATGATGCCCATCTCCGTATTGAGGATGCTGAACACACCAAATGCCAGGATCAAGAGCAATAGCTGCTGTCGTTTCATATCATCTCATCCTTTCCGCCTCCAGACCGCTCTTCCCATCTCATGGTTGCAAGGTCAGGAATACATCACCTGCCCCCAGAGCAGCGTCCAGATCATCAGCTGCTTCGACGTGACCCAGGCGCGTGTAGCGGTAGGTCGTCTGAAAATCCTGATAGAACACCACGACATACTGGCCGTCAAACAGCATGACATCTCCCTTATGGATCTCGCGGACATCTTCATCCGCCGCTGTCAGGCGCTGCGGCAGTTTGTAGTATTTCTCGTTGCCATGGAGTTCTGTAAACGTCTTGGCCAGCGGCAACTGCTGCCGCAGCTCGGCAGCAGCCTCCGTGTCAGCCCACTTCAGAGCATACGCTTTGCTGCCCACTAGTAGGGATGCTGCTCCTGTCTCGTGCATCTCTGCCTCCTTCCCGGACAAGGATGTGGCTGCCACTCCGGGGCCGCCACATCCCAGCACGAGAAGTGCAATCAGAGCACAACAGAAAAAGAACAATCTGCTCATCAAACATTCTCCTCCCGGTTACGTCTTTCCAGCAATCATTCCCCGAGGTACTTGTTGAAAAACGCGACGAGGCGGTCGAAGGGGATCTTGTCCATCTGGTCGTAGAGATCCGTATGCGTAGCACCCGGAACGACAATCTCCTCTTTCGGACCATCTGCCGCTTCATAGACCGCATCCGAGAAGTACTTAGAATGCGCCTTGTCCCCTGTGATGAGCAGCAGCGGGCGCGGGCTGAGTTCCTTGATGTGATCCATCAGCGAGAAGTTGAAGAAGCCGTATGGCGTCGTCGAATCCCAGGCCAGCGTGTTGGAGTTGATGGCGCGCGGATGGTAAGCGCGGCCGACGTAATAATCGTAGAAGCCCTTCACAACATCCGGTGCATCCGCCGGCAGCTTGTCGGGGAACATCGTCTTCGTCGAGAGCACCTTGCCATCCTTGTCGACGGCGAGCTCATGCGAGCCGGGAATGGACTTGCCTGTCTTTGCCTCCTCATCGCGCATCTCAGCCAGGTGGTGCTTGACGATCTCGCGCTGCTCCGGCGTATAGTAATCCCCTTGATAGTGGTTGCGGATGCTGTCCGACATGTCGTACATGGCCGAGGTCGCGACCGCCTTGATGCGCGTATCATTCGTCGCTGCCGTGATGGCCATGCCCGAGAGACCGCAGATGCCAATGGCACCGATCTGCTGCGGGTTGACGAACTTGAGGTTGCTGACGAAATCGACCGCCGCGCTGTAATCCTCCGTGAAGATCTCCGGCGAGCCCATATTGCGGCGCTTGCCGCTGCTCTCCCCCGTGGTCGACGGATCGAAGGCGACGGCAACAAAGCCGTTCTTGGCCATCTCCTGTGCGTAGAGGCCCGAGGACTGCTCCTTGACTGCGCCGAACGGGCCCGTCACGACGACAGCCTTGTACTGCTTCTTGTCATCGAAATCCTTCGGCAGGTAGAGGTGGCCCGCCACATCGAAGCCGTAACGGTTCTGGAACGTGACCTTCTTGGCCTCAATCGTCTTGTCCACGGCAAAGACGCGCGTGTCGTTGTCCAGATCCTTGATCGTCGCATGCTTCATCTGTGAATCGTGCACGAGCGTTTTCGTCGGCACGGCTGCATAAGTCGTACGCATCGTCATCCCTCCAAAAGTGAACGTCCCCATCATCACAGCGGCCATCAGCCAAGCGGCTCTTTTCTTGCTCTTGAATGTCTTCATGGAAAAACCCCTTCCTTATTGTTGCATCTTTATTGTTGCATCTTTGCAGCTCACCGCTGCATGCCCAGTTGTTTTACTTGATGCATTCATTATAAGAGAAGGGGTATATGATTACAAATACTTGGTTCTAATAACCTATGATACATTTTAGGCATGATGAGAGAACGCCTCGTCCAGGGCCGCCACGACGAGACGACCGGCGCGGGAGAAGACCTGGTCTCTGCGCCAGACCACATAATTCGCCGAGCGAATCACGGGGTCCAAGGGACGGAAGACGAGCCCGCGGGACGAACCTACGGCATCCGCCATGCCCTTGAAGCAAAGCGCACTGCCCATGCCCGCCTCGATGAAGAAGGTCGTATTGTAGAGCAAGTTGTAGGTGTCGGCCACCTCGATTTTCTCCGCTGCGCTGCCGAAATAATGATCCAGCTCGTGATGCTTCATCGCCTGCTCCGATACAATGAGCGGCTCCTGCAAGAGATCGGCGCGCCGTACGGCCTCTTTGACCGCCAGAGGGTTGTCTGCCCGCATCATGAGCCCCCAGGCATCGTCGTGCGGGATACGGCGGAACACATACGTCCGCGGTGCATCCGGCCGGCAGACAATCCCGAAGTCGAGCAATCCCTTCTGCAGAGAATCGTAGATCCGGTCTTCATCGCCGCTGACCAGATGGAACTGGATGTGCGGATAGGAGCGGCGCAGCGGCGCCAGGACTTTCGCGACACAGGCCATCGCCTGCGTCTCGCCGGCACCAATGTAGATGTCCCCTGCCACGAGCTCATCCATCTTGGCAAACTGCTCCTTCGTCTTTTCTGTCAGGCTGAGAATCTCCTGCGCTCTCGCCTTGAATATCAGTCCGGCTTCCGTCAGCTGCGTCTTGCGCTTCCCGCGCACGAGCAGCTGCACGCCCAGTTCGTCCTCGAGATCCGACAGCTGCCGCGAAAGCGTCGGCTGCGTCAGGTGAAGTTCCTCCGCCGCCTTGGTGATGTTCTCATGCCTGGCTACCGCCATAAAGTACTGCAGTACGCGTATCTCCATTCTCCCACTCCTCCATCATCTTCTATGATTGGTACACTTCCTCTATTATATATAAAAAAAATGAAATAGACGAGGGGGTGAACGGAACGTCTCTTCCGTCGCCACCCTATAAAATCAAAAAGGCCCTCTCCGCGAGAGCCTTTTTTTCATCAGAGACTTTCCTTCAAAATTTCAACGACGTCCTTACGACTCAGCACCTTGTAGCCGCCCTCGAGTAGGAGCGTAGCATCGGCGATGCCATCGATCATATCTTTTGTCGCGCCGAGCTCGGAGATCTTCATGGCAAGGCCGAGTTCCTTCATCCAATCTTCCATGGCCTTGAGGCCTTCCTCGGCAATCTCCTCATCTGTCTTGCCTTCCGGGTTGACCTTCCAGACTTCAATGGCGAAGCGCTTGAATTTCGGCAGGCCATACGGCAGGATGTGGCGGTAGTACGGCAGTGAGACAGCTGCAAGCGTCATGCCGTGCGTCGCATTCGTATAGGCGCCGACGGCCTGGCCGAGCATGTGAACCATCCAGTCCGTGCTTTTCCCCTTGGCGATCAGCGTGTTGAGCGCCCAGGTCGCCGTCCACATCAGGTTGCTGCGCGCCTCGTAGTCCTGCGGGTTCCTGTTGGCAATGCGGCCGGCGTGCAGGACGGAGCGCATCAGGCCCTCGCTGATGTAATCGCTCGTGTTATCATCCTCACCGGAGAAATACTGCTCGCAGATGTGATTGAAGATATCGTAGATGCCTGCTACCATCTGGCGATGCGGCAGTGTCATCGTGTACCGAGGGTTCAGGATGGCAAAGCGCGGGATGATTTTCTCGTCTGCGAAGACGTGACCTATTTTCTGCTTTGTCTCCGGATTGGTGATGACACAACCTGCATTCATCTCCGAGCCCGTCCCGACCATCGTCAGCACGCAGCCGACTGGCAGCGTCTCGCAGGACGGCTCCTCAAAGCGCACGAAGTATTTCTCCCACGGGTCTTCATCACAGTTGACTGAGACGGACACCGCCTTGGCATAGTCGCAGACCGAACCGCCGCCGACGGCCAGGAGCAGATCCGCCTGATGCTTGCGCGCGATCTCGATGCCCTCATAGAGCTTCGCGAGCGTCGGATTCGGCATGACGCCCGCGATCTCTGCCACATTCTTGCCCTGCGCCTCGAGGATCTTGATGACATCATCGTAGATGCCGTTCTTCTTGATCGAGCCACCGCCATAGATCAGGACGACGTTCTTGCCGTACTTCGGCAGTTCCGTGTTCAAGTAGTCCAGCGACTGATCGCCAAAATAAAGCTTTGCTGGATTGCAGTACGTAAAATTTCCTAACATAGTATTTCTCCTTCTAACATAAGGCGTCAATCCTGCGGATACTCGGCTTCCGTGACGGGCTCGCACCACTCGTTGCTCGTCTCCGTGCCCGGGAGCTCAAAGGCGAGGTGGGAGAACCAGCTGTGCTGCTTGGCACCGTGCCAGTGCTTGACACCTGCGGGGATCTCGACGATGTCACCTGGTGTGAGGCTCTGCGGCGCCTTGCCTTCTTCCTGATACCAGCCCTCGCCATCGACGCAGATGAGGACCTGGCCGCCGCCCTGCGCAGCGTGGTGGATATGCCAGAAATTGCGGCAGCCCGGCTCGAACGTGACGTTGCAGATGACAAGCGGCTCGCCCGGCTTCGACAAGACGTTCAAATACGACCGCCCCGTGAAGTACTTGGCGTAGGCATCATTGGGCTCGCCGAGTCCGAAGAAGCCGCCGCGCCCCTCTGCATCCGCTGCATCGGCGTAGACTTCCTTGGCCACGGGGAATGCAGCCCAGGCATTCGGCCAGCCAGCGTAGAAGGCCAAATGCGTGAGCAATGCAGCCATCTCCGCTCTCGTGACACCGTGCTGCCGCGCCGTCTGCAGGTGGTAGCGCAGTGCATCGCCAGCAGTGCCCTTGCCGACAAGCGCCGAAACCGTCGCGATGCTGCGAAGCTTCGGCGAGAGCTCATTTTCCTTAGCCCAGACCTCGCCAAAGAGCACATCATCGTTGAGCGCCGCGAACTGCGGTGCAAAATCGCCCAATGCCTTGCGACCTGCTGTCTGTTTTTCCATGATGATTCCTTCTTTCTCGTATATCCATTGCCGCCAGCCGCGGCACCCTAGATTTCCTTGTTTTTCCTTATCATAGCAAAATAAGTATTTCATGTGAAATGCTTATCAAAAATCATCTATCATTCTTAAAATGTATTCCACATAGACCAAAGAGAAAGCCCTGCCTGTTCCAGTTGAACCAAAACAGACAGGGCTTTCTTGCGGAGATTTAGAAAAGATTGTGTTCTTCTTCACTGACTTCATTGCGAAGCAGGTGGTCGAGGCTGTAGCGGCCCGGACCGGCGAAGACGACGCCGAGGTAAAAGACCCCTTCCTCAAAGGGGCGGGAGACCTGCAGGAGCGGTGCGCCGGAGGCGAACTCGATGGAAGTCGCCATCATGAGGTTGCCGACGAGGAAGAGGGCCATCGGGCGGTAGAACAGGCCGAGCAGGATGAAGAGCCCGCCGAACGTCTCCGCCAGGCCGGAAAGCAGTCCGAAGAACGTCGGGAAGATATGGATGCCGAGTGCGCCCATCATCGAACCGAGTGCCGTCCACCCCTCAGGGCCGCTCAAGAGCTTCGGCACGCCATGCCAGATGAAGGCAATGCCGATCAAGATGCGGAAGACGAGCAAGCCGATATCCTTCTTCGACGCGATGATGCTGTTGATGTACTGCAATGATTTCATGGGAATCGCTCCTTTTTCTATCACAATATCTAACGGATATTAATTATTTACTTATATGATATATTAAGTATGTAATAGGCACAAGAACGATTTTTTCATTTACCAGGTATGAAATGCTTGCGTATTGTTGCAACACAAAGAAAAACAGCCCGGCGATACATCGCCAGGCTTATGAAAAGAAGAACATGCCCCGCCTGCTCGTATCATAGGGATGGAACAGGCGGGGCTCTCTGTCAAGAAGACAGCGAATTGCTCTTACGCCGTCTCATCGGCCTGTTTCCTGCGCCGCATGTAGAGGAAACCGCCCGCGAGCAGCAAGGCCAGGACGATGATACCGACCGTCAGGGCGATGTGCGCCTGGTTGTAAATGCGGTAGCTCGCCTGCATCCTGACGTCTTTGCCCTCCGAGATGGTCTTCTTGAGGTTCCAGGTCAGGCTCTTGCCGTCACCAGCGACGCTGTCTGCATTCTGCGTCTCAGGCTTGACGGGCAGGTTCAGCGTGAAGTTGTACTGGACCTGGTCGAGCATGCCCTGTACCATCTTCTTGCTCTCGGGATCCTGCGCGCCCATGTCCGTCTCCTCGCCCTTGGCGAAGAGATCGAAGGTGTAGGCGTCGTAGAACCACGAACGCGTGACGGTGACGCCTGCATTGCGCCCTGCCACTGCCGTGAACATGTCGCCGCCCTTGGCTGCCAGCGTCTCGATGTCCGGATACGATACCGTGACCTCGTAGCCCGTCATGTCGCCGTCATTGACGTCTTTGACGACGGCATCGGGATTCTCCGCGACGAATTCATTCTTCGTGGCCTTCAGGGCCTCTGCGGCAAACATATTGCCGACCATGCGCGTCACCATCGTGCTGGAGCCGTCCTCCTTGATGGTCACGCTTTCTTCCGCTTTGATGCAGCCCGCTGCTGCCAGGGAAAAGACGATGAGCAGGACTAGGAATATCCGCTTCACGTTACTCACTTCCTCTCAAAACTCAACACCGATCCGTCACTTATCCTTTGCCTGTTTCTCGAACAAGATGGTCATGCCCGAATAGTCCGTCTTGACTTTGCCAGTCTCCACCTTCACGAAGACCATCTCACCGGATGAATCCTTGATCTTGAAGCCATTCGCCGTCTCCTCCCAGTCGCCGTTGCCCTTTTCATCGCCGACGACAGCCTTGACATCGCCGTTCGGCTGGAGGTCCAGCGTGAACTCGCCGCCGACCGTCTTCGCAACATTGACATTGATGCCGCCCATCGAGCCCGTCGTGGCCTTCCATACGCCGACGTATTCGCTGTTCTCGTACTTGTCCGACATGCAGCCAGCGAGCAGCAGGCAGAGCAGGCAGCCCGCCGTCAAGATGAGCATCCTGCGCTTTGCGAATCTCTTCATGGCAATCTCTCCTTCCTCAAAGTCAAAATCCGTCAACTACCCGCGACTGAAGTCGCGAGCTTGAGGGAATCTTTCGATACCTCAATTTGCTTAGATAGGCCAGGCTTACTGCATTCGCAGTCTTGCGAGGTACAGCAGAGGTCCGGTAATTACCAAAGCCATTAGCGTCCGCAAGTTGCCAAACGGACAAGATAGGTTTGCATCAATGCATGGATACGAGCTTTGCTTTGGCTCGCGCTAGGATGTTCTTGGCCGCATTCACGTCGCGAATGTGGTGTATCCCACATTTCGGGCAGATCCACTCGCGGTCCTTGAGCGTCAGTTTCTCTTTGCCGCTCATGATATGGCCACAAGCGTGGCAGTTTTGCGTCGTATTCCGCGGGTCGACGGTGACAAAGTTCTTGCCGTACAGTGCTGCCTTATAAGTCAGCATACTAAGGAACATCCGCCAGCCATTGTCTTGGATGCTCATAGCCAGGGCATGGTTCTTCAGCAAGTTCCGGCTCCGCAGTTCTTCTGCTGCGACCAGATCGTGGTTCTTGATCAGTGTCGCGGAAGTGCGGTGCAGGAAATCTCTGCGGCGCTGCATGACTTGTGCCGTGAGCCTGGCAACGAGCAAGCGCTGTTTCTCGACGTTCTTTGCCTCACGGAGCGGGCGATGCTCTTTCTTGGCACGGACAATCCGACGGCTCAGCTTGCGCTGTGCGTTGGCCAGCCGTCGTTTCTGCCTGCGGTAATAACGAGGATTGGCCACAATCTCGCCATTCGAGTCGGCATAGAAGTTCTCGACGTTCAGGTCGATGCCAATCTCTGCCTTTGTTTTCGGGCTGGTTTTCACGAACGGTTCATCGGAGCCGAGTTGGAATGACGCAAAGTAGCGGTGCCGGCTGTCCTTCGTGATGGTAATCGTGCCGATGCGGACTTCCTTCATGGCAAGAAGTCGGTCCAGTATTTTACGCGATCCTTGGAAGCGGATGCGTTTGAGCTTGGGCAGCATCAGATGATGCTTGTCGAGGAAGCGGGCGTTACTGGTAAACAGAGAAACATCCGTACCCTTGCTGTAATGCGGATTCGTCTGATACGACTCGACGGACGTTTTCTTGTGGAAGTTCGGCACACCAGCATGATGGACGGCACGGAACTGCTTCCAAGCACACTGGTAGTTCTGCCGTGCATTGGCAATGGACTGCGCATCGATATCGGGATGCCGGAGCCACGGATAACGGTCTTTTAGCGCTGTCACCGTGCGGATTCGCTCGCGCAGTGCCTCGATGCGCTTCTCGATGAAGTCGATGTAGATACTCCGTCTGCCAAATCGTGCGATCTCCTTGTTCACAGCGACATGTTCATTGTAGACGCAGCGTGCCGCATCCGCATTGCGTCGAATCATCTCTTTCTGTTTCTGGCTGGGGTAGATGCGGACTTTCAGGCCGTAATGATAGGCATAATCCGCCATCTTCTTATGTTCCATTTTATTCACCTCCTTCCTACTTTTATTATACAACATATGAGATTGCCTAACAAGCAATATATTGCTATAATAAAAAAGAAGGAGTGTAATACACATGAAACGAAAAGAGCGCATCCCAGATGCAATCTATGAGCGTGGATACGTCTACAATTTCCACTTTCATCTGATCTGGGTGACGAAGTATCGGAACCCAGCCTTCACGACACCGGAGCTCGTGCAGGAGATGAAGGATATCTTGCTGCGCATCGCGCAGCTGAACGATGTGACCGTCGAAGAGCTGGAAGTTATGCCAGAGTATGTGCACATGCTCATCAGCTTCAA